>JAAZAW010000366.1 GCA_012514125.1 Phycisphaerae bacterium
ATTGGAAACAGGACCACTTCCGCAAGGTTGCTGGCGGGGGGGACGTGAACCTCGTAGTTCGACCGGGCCAGCCAGACCATTCGATCGATGGTTTCATAGGCTCCGGGTATTTTTTTGAGTTCCGGCTGGCTTTGCTCAAGAAGGTGTAAAAGTTCCTTGCTTGTGAAACGTTCCGGAAGATATTTAAATACTTCTTCGACGCCTTCGCTATAGGCTCCGATATCCAGGAGCCGGTTACGAAAGGCGAATTTTTTAAAGGCGCGATTTTCTTCCCGTCGAAGCTGACGAGGACACGGGGTTACCGGATCAAAGATGATGTTGATGTTTTCATCGATGATTCCCCGCCGAAAGACGATGGATGAAATATGGCCTTCGCCCACGGCTCTGAGGCTCATCAGGAAACGGATCGATCCCGCGGGGACGTCCGATTGATCTTTCGCGGGGATCATTGAAGGATTAAACAACGCCGCCGATTCAAAGGAATATTCCATGGTAAAATAGGACCCGATCAGGAATTGTCGTTCGGGGCTATGGATATTGGGAAGGTTCAGCCGAGCGATAACCTTGTTATAATGTTCCACCAGCACCTCATGAAGATCGGGATGCCGGTTATCGAAATCGTTCAGGACGTTCTGAAGCAATTCGCTGACTTCTTTTTCACTCAGGCGAAGAACGCGATCGATGATTTTTCTGGCACGAGTTTCATCGCCAGGCCAGAAAAATCGGGCGATTGTTCGACTTGCATCGCAAACCAGACGTTGAGGTAATCGGCATATTTCCGCTTGAATCCCTGTTTCCCCCATGAACGTTTCTCCCACATTCTCGTCAAAAAACGGTTTGTCCTCTTTGCGGTTCCTCTCTTTTTATAATAGTGCTTTGAAAGGGAATCGACAATTGAAAAAAGAACAGCAAAAAAGACGATGTTCTTTTCGTGGTGAATGGCGCCAAAGAACCCGCATCTTTACCGCGGGATATTTTCAAGAGGTGATGAAACCTTTGTCTAGAATTTCTCGATGTGTTCCATCAACGCCGCCACCATATCCTGCGGCTTGACGCGGGCTTTGCGTTCTCCTCGAACGTAGATGAACCCCGCATCGACCCCCGCCACCAGGGCTATATCCGCATCCGCCGCTTCGCCCGGGCCGTTGACGATACATCCCATGACCGCAACCTTCAGGTGCTTACGGATTTTCCGGAGTTCTTTTTCCACTCTCGCCACCACTTCCGGCAGGTCCACCTGACATCGTCCGCAGGTCGGACAGCAAACCAGTTCCGGCGAGGAAAATTTCCGAAGTCCAAAGTCCGACAAAATCTGTTTGGCGACGTAGATTTCTTCCACCGGGTCGCCGCTGAGCGACACCCGCACCGTATCGCCGATTCCCTGATAGAGCAGCACGCCCAGCGCATCGGCAGAGCGCACGGCGCCGGTGAGGATCGTTCCGGCGTGCGTCAATCCCAGGTGCAGCGGGTAATCGTAACGTTCGGCGATGGCTCGATACAGATCGATGGTCATCGGTACATCCGAGCTTTTCCCTGAAAGCACCAGGTTTTCAAATTTCTGTTCCTGAAAATAGCGAATATAGGAATCAAGCTCATCGAGCATCAGCTTTAACAGGTGTTCTTCATCCAGATGCTCTCCCAGTTGGTCGGTGGTTCGGATCGACCCTGAATTGACGCCGATGCGGATCGGAATTCCCGCATCTTTTGCCGCCGCGATCACACGGGCCACCTTCTCGCGATCCCGAATATTGCCCGGATTGAGCCGGATTTTATGCACGCCCGCTTCAATGGCTTCAATCGCCCGATCAAAATGAAAATGGACATCCGCCACGATGGGCACAGTCGCTTGCCTGAGAATTTCCTTCAGGGCCGCCGTATCCTTATGGCTGGGAACCGCCACGCGGACAATTTCCGCCCCCGCTTCGACGAGCCGATGGATCTGTTCGACCGTCGCGTCGATATTCTGCGTCAGTGTGTTCGTCATCGACTGAATGCTGATCGGCGAACCGCCCCCGATTTCCACCGAACCCACATGGATCCGCCGATTTTGATGCCGTGTGATTTTCATAACGTTTTATCTGCTTTCCATATTTTTTTGAAAATGTCCCTGGCCAATGATCTATTCGACACGTTTAATCGCCGGATCGCGAAAAATATCCAGATCGTCGCGCGATCGGGTCGAGAACTCCGAAACCACCGCACCCTCAGGTCCGGCCTGAAACCAGTGCCACGTATTGGGCATTAAAGTATATTGCTCGCCCGGCCGCAGAACAATCTCATGCCGGACGGTAAAAACATCGTTCATCTCCTCCGGCACAGAGCCTTTGGGGTTTTTCGTCGCCTCACCGGGAACATACAGATAAACTTCGCCCCATCGACAGCGGAAGGTTTCTTCCTTGCCCGGACTTTCATCATAGGGCGGATGACGATGCTGCGGGCAGATCTGCCTGGGAAACATCACCAGTTCCTTCGCGCAGCATCGGGACGTATTGACATACGTGACGATTTCAAGCCCGATGGTTTCAAGTTTGTTTAAGCCAAAGTCCGCCACTTCGATAGTTTGCTTTTCATCATCCCGTAGAACGATGCCGGCTTTTTCGAAATAGTCCATCGTCCGTTTGCGGGCGTTTTCATATTCCAGCGGATTGATCATGACATTTTTCCCTTTATAGTGTGTCTGTATTGCTCATCCTAATCATACGCAAACCATTTCGCAAGTCACGATGCGGAAACTCCCGCACCCTGCGG
>JAAZAW010000367.1 GCA_012514125.1 Phycisphaerae bacterium
GGTAACCAGGCGAAGGGTCAGCGGCCCGACTTTTTCGTTGCCGATGACGCGATTGTCGATTTTTGTTACGGGAATGACCTCCGCGCCGGTTCCCGTGAGGAAGCATTCATCGGCGGTGTATAAATCGTATCGCGTGAGATTTTTTTCGGTGAAGGGGATTCCTTCTTTTTGAGCCAGCTTGATGACGACGCCTCGTGTGACACCATCGAGGATGCCCGCTTCTCCGGGCGGCGTGAGCAGAACGCCGTCGCGGACGATAAAGATGTTGTCACCGGTACATTCGGCGACGAAGCCGAGATGATTGAACAAAATGGCTTCTTCGACGCCGGCGTCGTGGGCTTCGAGTTTGGCGAGGATATTGTTGAGATAGTTGAGGGACTTGATGCGCGGCGAGAGCGCATTTGGATGATTTCGAATGATTGAACTGGTGATTACGGCCATGCCGGTTTCATACATTTCGGCGGGATAGAGCGAAATTTTGTCGGTGATGATGATGACGGAAGGATTTCGGCACGAGCGTGGGGAGACGCCCAGACAGCCTGCTCCACGGGTTACCAGCAGGCGGATATAGGAATCGCTGAGATTATTGGCTTGGAGAGTCTTGTAGATTGCTTCTCGCATCGCATCCGGGGTCATCGGAATGACGAGGCGAATGGCTTTGGCGGAATCGTAGAGGCGTTTGATGTGGGCGTCGATTTCGAAGACTTTTCCGTTATAACAGCGGATGCCTTCGAACACACCGTCACCGTAAAGTAATCCATGATCGTAAACACTGACTTTGGCTTGGTCCTGCTCGACCAGTTGGTCGTCCAGAAAGATTTTTAGTCCCATCTTAACTCGCTCCTGATTCAAATTTCACGAAAGATCGTCTATCAGTTTATAAGTTTACTTCGGTTTGAAGAGCAGGCAAGTAAAATCCTGAAACAGGACGTTCCGACTTGCCGACTTGAGGCTTGGTATGATTTAATTGACAATTTTTCGTATCCCCGATACACTTTACAGGTTCGTACAGGGAGCATGGAAGAGTATATAATTATAAAAGTGGATAGGTAGTTTACGGTAGATCGACAAAAGACGGATCTTTTGTCTGGGGTTTGATGAATAAAGGCAGGAAAAACCATGAATATCAAAAAAAATGGTAAAGTGTCGAAAGACAAAAACAAATCGCCCGAAAAAACGACTCCGCTGAACCAAGCTGACAAAAAAACGACCGGACGAACGTCTCGGGCCGGTAAAATTTCCGAAGAAGATATCAAACGCTTTAAAGAAATTCTGTTGACCAAGCGACAGCAGCTTATCGGGGATATGGACCATCTGACCGAAGGCGCCCTGAAACCCAGGTCCGAGTCTTCCGGCGACCTTTCCAGCATGCCGATTCATATGGCGGACATCGGCAGCGATAATTTCGAGCAGGAATTCAGCCTTGGATTGATGCAAAATTCCAGAAATATCGTCAAGGAAATCGATGAAGCCCTGAAACGAATCGAAAACGGTACTTATGGAATTTGTGAGGGAACGGGCAAACCGATTTCCAAGGCAAGATTGAAGCTCAAACCCTGGGCCAAGTACAGCATCGAATATTTGAATCAAAAAGAGGCAAAATCGCCCCCCCTTAAAGTCGTTGATGAATAATAAATATATGTGGAGTTTTTTGACGTGACCCAATCAACACAACCTCAATGTCCCGCGACCGAAAAAGCCATCCGCTCCCTTTCATCCAACAGTTTGTTCTGGATCGGGGCGGCTTTGACGGTAGCGGCGGACCTGATTTCTAAATGGTGGACCTTTAAATTTATCAAACCCGGAGAGCACCTGACTGTTATTTCCGATTTTCTTTATTTTCAATTGACTCAGAACTATGGTGCGGTGTTTGGGATGGGCAAGGGGAAAGTTTGGGTGTTTATCATCGCCAGTCTGGTCGCGATGTTCTTCATCATCCAGCTTTTTGTGCAAAGCCGGTCACGCCAGACGATGTTTCATTTTTTTCTGGCAATAACGCTTGGCGGGGCCATTGGTAATCTTTATGATCGCTGTGTTTTCGGCTATGTGCGTGATTTCATCTTCGTTTCCATCCGAGCGGGCGGAAAAGAACTCTGGCCTTGGGTCTTTAACGTTGCGGATATGGCTTTGGTTGTCGGGGTGGCAGGATTATTGATCGGATGGTTCTTCGGGAAATTTGACATGACAAATTCGCAATCCTGCCGTGTCGCCAGACCAATTTCCGGACCTGTTTCGCCGATACAGGATGTGGAATCCTGTGATTCGACCAAA
>JAAZAW010000368.1 GCA_012514125.1 Phycisphaerae bacterium
TATCGCAAACACCCGAACTTCGATCACGTCGTGACCGACAAGATTCCCGAAGACCTGCTCTATTCGGGCGGTGTGAACCCCAAGCAGAAGATCAAATTCGAGTTTCTCGAACGCATCGGCTATCTCTCCGGTGCCGGCGATGCGCACACTTCGGAATTTTTCAGTCATTTTCTGACCGATCCTGAAACAGCCGAACAGTGGGGCGTCGGTGGAGAATTCCATACCTTTGCCCATCAACGCGGTGTCGAAAATCGCAAGGCAAAAGTCCTGCGAATGCTTTCGGGTGAAGAACCTCTCTGGCTCAAGCCCTCACACGAACATGCCAGTAAGATCATTGCCGCCCTTGCCGGTTTGCGGGACCTGATTACTCCTGTCAACATGGCCAATATCGGTCAGATCGACAATTTACCGCGGCACGTGGTTGTGGAAACTCAGGCTTATGTCGATGCCCTGGGCATTCATCCGCTGCCGGTCGGCACCATGCCGGAAATCCTGACGCAATATCTGATGAAGCACATCCCTGTTCAGGAAATGATTGTCGAAGCAGGCCTTACCGGCAACCGTGACTTGGCGATTCAGGCCCTTTCGTGTGATCCGCTGATTCCGAATCCGGATATCGCCGCCCAAATCGCCGATGATTTTTTCAATGAATTTAAAGCGATGCTTCCGCAGTTCAACGGAAAATTTACAATCGAATTTTAAAAATAAAAAAAATATATATAGTTTTTTCGTTCTTTTCATCATGTGCCGCCCGGATGCCACCTTGTCTTTGCTGATAGCGGTTTCTTTGTGACGAAAAATGTCCAATTTTTATCGTTGCGGTTAAGAGAATAATCCGCTTAAAATTTATCTGGTATTTTTGGGTCGAAACCGTTTACTTGCTAAAGGAGTGAACATGAAGGGGACACGAAGAGAATTTCTGGAAACTTCCGCCAAACTTATTGCATCGGGCATCGTCGGTTCTTCATTGCTGGGAAAAGCCGCCCAAGCCGCTTCAATTGCCGGCAAGGCCAAATCCACTGCCACTCAACCCGCGAACGATGAACCCAAAGTTGATCGGCGTAAACTCGGCCGAACCGACATGGATATTTCCGTCATCAGTATCGGCACGATAGGAACCAATCAGAACGTCGTTCGCTACGCACTCGACAACGGCTTGAATTTTATTCATACATCGTCCGGCTATGGCAGAGCCATGGAAGAAGTCGGCAAAAGCATCAAAGGACGAAAGGACAAGTTCTATCTCGGTTTGAAGGTTACCTGGGACTGGAAATCGGATAAGGAACTCGACCGGTGTTTGAAAATCATGGGACGCGATTATGTCGATGTGATCTTCTTCCAGATTCACAACGATTCGAAACGGGTCGCCTCGCCTGAAACCAAAGAAACCTTCGATCGCTGGAAAAAACAAGGTAAAGCTCGATACATGGGCTTGACGTCGCATAGCGGAATGAAGGCGTGCATGGAAAGCGCCATGGAGGTCGGCTGGTATGATGTGCTCATGCCGTCATACGATCTGAGTATGCGAAAGGATTATCTCGACATCTTCCAGAAAGTCAAAAAATTCAACCTCGGTTTTATCGCGATGAAGACGCGAATTTCAGAAGACAAAACCCAGGCGATTCCGACTCTTCTGGCGGATAACGAGGTTACGACCCTCTGCAAGAGCCTGACGACTCTCACTGCGGTCAAAAAATACATCGAGGCGTCGAA
>JAAZAW010000369.1 GCA_012514125.1 Phycisphaerae bacterium
AAAAATGAAAATTGTCATTCCGGAAATTTTGACCGGACACCCCAAAAAGCGAAAAAGTCGATCGACAAATTGAATAAGTCGATCGACAAATCGGAAAAGTCGATCGACTTTTTCGAAAAGACGATCGACAAAATGGAAAAGACGATCGACTTTTTCGAAAAGACGATCGACAAAACGGAAAAGTCGATCGACAATTAGCGAAAGTCGATCGTAAAAAGCCAAAAGTCGGTCGTGTTTTTGGCATATTCGACCGATTTTGACTTCAGACGATCAATAATACTTATCAGAAAGCAGGTATCCCTTCGGCTTTCCTCAGGGACCGAGCGACGACATGATTAAATCAAAGGCGTATAATATCGACCCGAAACCTTTCCTTGGGCGAGGGGTGATTGAGTCTGTTTCCTATCCTCTTCCACCGTCTCCGTCCTGACGTCCGGCCGATACGTCAGGGCGGAGACGGTGGAAGACGACGGCGACGCATTTGAAGATATGGAGGAACGGGGCTATGGGAAATAGTTTCCCAAAATTGACTTTTGACAACATTCGAAATATTCGATATATTTATCATAGCAAACCCGCCTGGCGTATGTTGGAAGAACGTTGAACCTGTTTTCTTAAAACTTGTCCAAGAAGGACGAATTTGGTTTGGTAAAGATGGAAAAAGTATGCCACGCCGAAAGACTTATTTGTTTGAATCTGAAGGAAACAGTGCATGGACATGGTGGACCAATGAAGAAGTTGGGCATACACAAGAAGCCAAAAAAGAGATAGGATCATTGTTAGATGAAGGAAATATTTTCGACACACCAAAGCCAGTACGATTAATAAAACGAATATTAGAACTTGCATCTACAAAAGATTCATTGATTCTCGATTCTTTTGCAGGAAGCGGGACAACCGGCCATGCGGTCTTGGCACAAAATAAGGCAGATGGTGGTAATCGACGATTTATTCTGGTCGAAATGGAAGAAAAGATTTGCCAAAGTATTACTTCCCAGCGGTTAAAAAAAGTTATTGAGGGATACAATGATAATCCCGCCCTGGGCGGTGGATTTCGGTATTGTGTTTTGAGTGAACCGGTCTTTGATGAGCATGGGCAAATCTGCAAGGAAGTCAAATTTATGGATTTGGCTCGGCATGTGTTCTTTACCGAGACCGGCGAACCCCTGCCGAGGGATGTCAATGGGAAGAAATCGCCGTTGATTGGAGTTTGCAAGGGGACAGCGTATTATCTGCTTTTTAACGGTATTTTAGGGGACAAACGACCGGACGGCGGAAATGTGCTGACCAACAAAATACTCGCGGAGCTTCCGCCGCATGATGGGCCGAAGGTCATTTTCGGCGAGGGATCACGGTTGGGTGCGGACCGATTGAAACGTGACGGTATTATCTTCAAACAAATTCCTTATGAGATCAAGGTGAACTGATGGCTTTCATTTTGAAACAATATCAACAGCGATGTCTTGAAGCCCTTGAAAAGTTCCTGAAGCAAGCGAATCGAAGCGGGGCGAAGATGGCCTATATGGAGCAAACGGAGCGGCCTTATCATAGCGTACCGCAACTTCCCGGCCTGCCATATGTCTGCTTGCGCGTACCGACGGGCGGCGGCAAGACGGTGTTGGCTTCGCATGCGGTGGGGATTACTGCTAAGGAATTTCTGAGAACCGAACGATGTACGGTTTTATGGCTGGTCCCGACGAATACGATTCGCCAACAGACGCTGGACGCGTTGAAAGATCGAAAACATCCGTACCGGCAGGCATTGGATATGGCCTTTGGTGGGAACATTTCGGTGATGAATTTAGGGGAAGCGTTATACGTTCAGCGAGGGGTGCTTGAGGGGGATACGACGGTGATTGTCTCCACGCTGGCGGCCCTTCGGGTGGAAGATACCGAAGGTCGAAAAGTTTATGAGACCAACGGAAACTTGCAACATCATTTTAGCGGATTGAACGAAACTCAACTGGCGGAACTGGAAAAAGCGGGAAACGGCAACGGGAACGGTGTCATCTACAGTCTGGCCAATGTGCTGAGACTTCATCGGCCCGTGGTGGTGATGGATGAAGCCCACAATGCGCGGACGAATCTTTCATTTGATACACTGGCGAGGTTTAATCCATCATGTATTCTGGAATTTACCGCAACGCCGGATGAGATGAAGAACCCAAGTAATGTTTTGTATTCGGTTTCGGCGATGGAATTGAAATCGGAAGCAATGATCAAACTGCCGATACGCCTCAAGACCCGTTCGCAGTGGAAAGAGGCAGTGGGTGAGGCAATCAATAAACAGGCGGAACTGGAACGGCTGGCGAAGGAAGAGGAAAAAGAATCGGCTGAATACATCCGCCCTATCGTTCTTTTGCAGGCCCAGCCAAAATCGAAGGAAGACAACAGCATTACCTTTGAAGAACTCAAACATTCGCTGATAACGGACTTCAATATTCCCGAAGAGCAAATTGCGATTGCAACAGGGGCAAAAGATGAACTCAGTGATGCCGATATTTTCAGCCGGGATTGTCCGATCAGATATATCATTACTGTTTCAAAACTCAGGGAAGGTTGGGATTGTCCTTTTGCTTATATTCTGTGTAGTGTTTCTAACTTTTCCAGCAAGACGGCGGTGGAACAGATTCTGGGACGAATTTTACGGCTGCCGAATGTAACATGGAAAAAGCGTGAAGAACTGAATCATGCTTTCGCGTTTGTGACCTCACAACAATTTACCGAGGCGGCGAATGCGTTGACCGATGCCTTGGTGGATAGCGGATTTGAACGCTTTGAAGCTAAAACGATGGTCAAACCTTATCAGCCACAGGACTTGGACCTTGGCCCACTGTTTCGAACGGAAGTGGTGGAAATTGTTTCGGAAAAACCCGATCTGGCTCAATTACCGAAGGAACTGAAACAAAATATTCGGTATGTACCGGAAAAGAAGCAAATCGTTTACAACGGCCCGGCCATAACGACCAAAGAGAAAGAGGAATTACAAAAAACGGTTTCTTCGGAAGCGGATAAGCAGGCGATAGAACGGCTATATCTGAAAAGTCACGGCAAACCGGTCTATCCTGCCGCATTGGGTGAAAAGCTTGTAGTGCCGATGTTGTCGGTTCGACAGGGAGAACAGCTTGAACTTTTTGAAGATCAATTTCGTGAAGCCCCTTGGAATCTGACTGATTTCAATCCACTTTTGACGGAAGATGAATTTCCGAAGTCCGTTCAGGATGGGAAGCTGGCGGAAGTGGATATTACCGAAAAAGGGAAATTCGAATACCATTTTGTGCAGGAACTTCATCGGCAGTTGGCATTTTGGGATATTCGCGGCCCGAAAAATCCGGTGGAACTAGCGGTTTGGCTGGACCGGTCAATCGATCATCCCGATATTACTTTATCGCAATCGAGTCTTTTTCTTCGCCAGATGATTCAAGCCTTGATCGATAAGCGGGGATTCACGTTTGAAGAACTTTTACAGGAACGATTTCGATTACGGGATACGGCGGAAGATAAAATACGCCAGTACCGTGGGCAGGCGATGGTTCAATCGTTCAATCAGATGTTGCTGCCGGATATTTCCACGCCGATTGAGGTCAGCCCGGATATTTGCTTTGCATTTCCGTTGAATCAATACCCGGCCAATCGGATTTATCAGGGACCGACAAAATTTGAGAAACACTATTATGAACTGCCAGGTGATATGAACACGGAAGAAGTCGAATGCGCGGCGATTATTGAAAATCATCCGGCAGTGAAACACTGGGTTCGTAATATCGAACGTCAGCCGAATTGTTCATTCTGGTTTCCAACATCAACGGATAAATTTTATCCTGATTTTGTCGCGAAGTTGAATGATGGCAGGTATCTTGTGGTGGAATATAAGGGGGAGCATATTGCGGATAGCTCTGATACGATAGAAAAGAAAATGATCGGTGAGCTTTGGGAAGCAAGAAGTCAGAATAAATGCCTTTTCCGACTGGTTACGAAGAACGATATGAATAGCCAACTGGGAAACATCCATTAGGGAACTATCGTTATGTAAGGAATAAGCTATGGCCAAACGAAACTCATCGCTGGTTTGTCAGTACCTTGAAAACATTTCAAGGAAGATGCTGGAAGAAGAAAGCAAAAACAGCCCATCGCTGTTGAATGTTTCAGCGTTTGATGATCCGTTCAGTTATCAGCTTATGGTTGGCACAGGCTCTGCCGGCGAGACCCAGCCGGTCAATGTCGATCTGATTGAAACATTCAACTATCTCATCGGCTTGAAGATAAACAGTATAAAAACATTTCAAACAAAACCACAGATAGACAACAGATGAACACGGATCAAAAAACAAAAACATCAGTGTTAATCCGTGTCCATCTGTGGTTACAAAAGATAGATTCGTGGTTATTGAGGGCGAAAATCTTGCGGGCAAGAAGATTTTGGTGATCTGGCGAAAAGTCTGTGATCTGAATCTGAGCGATGACGAGAAAATCGCCGCCCGCGCCAAGAGCAATGAAGAATTGGACGCTTTCTTCAAGAAACAGCAATACAACACGCTGGACATGGAATTTGACCTGATCTATGTCAATGGCGATAACAATCTGATGAACATTCCCGTCACCCCTGAAGGCGAAGGCGCACAACCTCGTTATAAAGTTCGCCTGATCGAAGAAGAATTTAAAAAGCTGATGTTCGACGTGGAGGGGATCAACTGATGGCTCAATCCAAAACCAAACCACAGATAGACACCGATAAACACGGATTAAAAAAGAAAAAAATCAGTGTCAATCTGTGTT
>JAAZAW010000370.1 GCA_012514125.1 Phycisphaerae bacterium
GCGAAAGTCGATCGATTTTTTACCTTTTTCGACCGGTTTTGGACTACACGCGGTTAGCGTTACTTATTAAATACCGGTTGTGGTATTAGTCTTGTCATGCTGGTCGCGGGGGAGCAACGGTTTCGCGGTTCTTCCATTCGGAGGGAATGAAGATCAGCGTACCTCTTCGATCTTCCCGCCAGTCGTTCAGATAGGTGTGAATGAGCGAGGCGGCGGCGAGGGAATCGCTGGCGACCACCGAAATTTTCTTTCCAATCGGGGCAAACGGAAAATCGCCCGGATCGTCCAGGGAAACCAGGGAAACATCCCCGGGGATGTCCAGGCCGGCTCGCCGGCATTCGCGGGCAATGATGTTTATCGATCCCATATAGGCGCAAACCCAGGCGGAGATATTCGCCACATCCGGAACGTTTTCGACCGAAGCAATTTCGATTGAATTGTAGAAAACGGATTGAACAATTCCCTGGTGGGGGATTGGAATTTTTAATTCCCGATGAGCGTCCAGATAGCCCATGAGTGAACGTTCGTAATCCATATGGTACAAATTATGGTTCATGAGGCCGACGGTTTTATGGCCCATTTCGTAAAACTTTTTGACGATTTGACATACAATAGATCGCCGATCGGTAAACAGGTTGATCAGTCCGGGGATGGGTTGTTGAGGCTCTATGGCGATGATATGTGTGCCCTGATCGGCCATTTCCTGAAGATTTGAAAAGTTCTTTGTGTCCGGGTCAACGACCACCATCGCCGCGTCGGTAGGCTGGGCCAGATTTACCGGATCGTTGTAGTGTCGAATTTCAATCGTAAAGGGCGGAGAGAGTTCAGGCGAGGAAAGTGCCCGGAGCAATTTTCCGGTATAAAATCCTTCGACGGAATCATTCCACTTGGGCAATACGACAATGACGCGTTGACGATGCTCGACGGTTTTCGTCTCTGTGGGGCCGGGCTTGGCGACGGAGTGAAAGGGTCTCGCTGTTTTTTTACCGATGATCGTTCCGATTTTTCGGTGCCGGCTGAGGTATCCTTCCTGTTCCAGATCGCCCATCGCCTTTCGGATGGTGTTGCGACTGACGTTTAATTGTTTGGCCAATTGGTTTTCCGTGTAATACCGATCGCCGGACTTGGCATTGCGTGTAATCAGATCATGAAGGATCTGCTCCCGGACTCGCAGGTAAAGCGATTTGGTCGGGGAGGGGGTTCTTTTCATGAAAATATCCGCTCCGAACATTTTTGTGGTTTGCATCATTTTTACTCACTATCAGGTTTTTTTGTATTGTATCTCGAAAAAGGAACAAAATCAATACAAAAAAGAACAAAAGCGATAGGTGTTTTAGATTTTCAAAAAAAATACGGGGCAAATAGTCCCCGATATGGTAGTATTCATCAAAAAATCACTATTTATACTATTTATTCTTGACAAAAAGACATATAGTGCTTATATTAAGTTTTATTCTTTGATATCAAGGTGTTTCCGTAACGGATTTAGGCGGAAAAGACCTTTTGTTCTGACTGTTCGCGTCATTGAAAAGAAGATTTTTGTACAGCCGTTTATTCGATGCAGGTGTTTCGAAAGGGCTGTGCGTTTCATTCTTAAAAAGGAGACGAATATGCTTGGACGGCGAATATCGATGATGTCTGTTTTGGTTTTCACAATGGGGTGGGTCATGGGCGGGCCTCCTATGGCTGAGGCGGCAGTTCTTTTTCAGAACGATTTTACGGGAACCCAGGACGCATTGATTTCCTCGCTGCCCGAATGCGGCTGTGTCTGGCATCAACTGGAGGAGTAGCAAAGGGCGGGGTTTGCAAGGTGTTGTTTTATAGAGAGTTATGGTGTTATAGAAGATTAGTCGTTTTTTTAAAGGAGGTCATTATGTTAATGAAACCAATGTGGGTGTTGGTGAGTTTATGTGCAATAAGTTTTTTTTCGGCGACTTTTGTATATGCCGATTCTGTTTCTCTGAATAATGCGAGCTTTGAAATTCCCATCTTGGCTGACGATGGCAGAGAATCCGTTCTTCTGGATGGCTGGACGGTCGGCGGAACTGGCGGTTCTACGGTGAGCATATGGAATCCACCTGCGGATAAGTTTA
>JAAZAW010000371.1 GCA_012514125.1 Phycisphaerae bacterium
AACTCTGGCTTCGCATGTCCCGCTATTTCCCTTTCTGCTACATCGATCAGTCTTTGACCTTTTACAATATCCACAGTGGAAATCTGACCCAACAACCCGAACTCCAGGAACTTTTCCGACGTAACAACCGCCGCGCCCTGCAAAAAGAGCTGAATTGGGAACAGGACCCAAAGTTTCGCCGAATCATCGAAGACCAGATTCGCCAAAACTGGGAAACGGAACTTTTCCACCAACTCGCTCAAGCCGATAAAACACAACTACAACAAACCCTGAACGATGCCCGATCCCAAGGCTGGTGTTCCACAAAAAAATCCATGAGACGAATCAAAATTCTCGATCACACCGGACCTTCAACGGCACTGATCATAAATAAATTACTCAAGGGACTGGGCCGATGAAAAAATCATACAAAATAGGCGTTGACGCCCGAACAATCTTCGCGCCGACCCGGCGAGGCATCGGAAAAACCCTTGTTGAGGTGTATCGCCGACTCGCGATTTGTCATGACAACTGGGAATTTTTGCTCTTTTTTCAGTACACAAACGTGAAACAATCGTCAAAAAATTACACAAATGTGAAACTTAAAAATAACACATTTGTGGAGAATCCCTTTGAAAATTACACAAACGTGAAACTTTTTCCCATCGATTTTCCCGGGGATCGTTGGAATTTTTGGGAGGAGATTCGTTTGCCGTTGGCTGCGAAAATTAACGGTATTGATATTTTGCATTGTCCTGCCAATACCGCTCCGCGTTATCCCTGTGTGCCGATGGTGGTGACGATTCATGATTTGATTCCGCTTGAACCGGAGTTTTCGATACCTGAAAGTGAACGATGGGGCGAGAGTGTAAGTCGGGCGGTCAGGAAGGCGTGTCGGATCATCACGCCCAGCGGGTATACCCGCGATAAAATAGTGCAGAGGTTTGGCGTAGAGGCCGATAAATTAATAGTGAATCACTGGGCGCCGGATAGCGCTTGCCGGGAGGTTCGCGACCCGTCGGAACTGGCACGAGTCAAAGTCCAATATGGTTTACGTGCATCGCAGGAGTATGTTTTGGGGTTCGGCGCGGCTGATCCTCGAAAGAATACCGAACGTATCCTCTTGTCGTGGAAACAGTTACCAAAAACTTTGCTGGACCGATATGTTTTGCTTCTGGTTGGGATTCAAGACTCGGCGATGTCGAAATTCAGGTCTTTGGCGGACAAGCTGGAGCTTAGAAGTCGTTGCGTTTTAAAGGGTTATGCTGCCGAAGAGGATTTGCCCGCACTTTTAAGCGGGGCGGAGGCATTGTGTTACCCTTCGCTGAGCGAAGGGTTTGGGTTGCCGATTCTCGATGCGTTTGTCTGTCAAACACCGGTGCTTACGAGCACGACGACGAGCCTGCCGGAGGTGGCGGGAGAGGCGGCGGTGCTGGTGGAGCCGACCGATCCGGCGGCGATTGCGGGCGGTTTATGTAAAATTTTGGAAGATAAGGAATTAAGAGAAAAACTCGTTCGGTTTGGGAGTGCCCGGTTAGAAAATTTCACCTGGGAAGCTTGTGTGGAACGGGTTGGCCGTTGTTTTGAAGAGGCGCTGGAGTAAGAGAGTTGGTGAGCGTATGGCTGGGTTGAGATGGTTGTTTGTGACGACGGATTATCCTTGGCCTTTGAATCATGGGACGCGGCTTAGGGTTTATCATTTCAGCCGGACACTCGCGGCGATGGGGGACGAGGTGTCGGTTTTGTCTTATGCGACGGAGGATGCGGAAGGATCGCGGGCGTATGAGGGGGCGGGGGTGGAGATGCGGATGGTGGAGGGGAGGGTGCGGCAGCGGGGGGAGGGTCGGTGTTTTTTTGGGCCTTATGTTTATGATCCGAATTTTGGGGAGCGGTTGGAGGCGATTTCTGGGGGGTATGATGTGGTGGTGTTGGTACGGCCTGGTGTGATTCAGTATGCGCGTGAGGCGAGGGGGGCGGGGTGTGTGGTTGCGGATATGGTGGATGACGCGATAGTGGCGGAGCGGGGGAGCTTGTGGTCGGATTTTCGGGTTGGGGTGTTTTTTCGGCGGTTGAAATTTCTGGTGGGGGAGTATGTGTACGAGAAGCGATTTGCCCGCGGGATCGATTCTTTTATTTTTGTCAGTGAGCGGGACAGTATGAGTTTTGGGAGGCGGCATGGTGGGGTGAAGGTGGTGACGATTCCGAACGGGGTGGATGCGGGATATTTTGGGAGTGGTCTGGACCAGGAAGAAGAGGGGCGGGCGACGGTGATGTTTTTGGGGAATATGGATCATCCGCCTAATGAGGCGGGGGCGAGGTATTTGCTGGATGAGATCGGACCGAAGATTGCGGAGCGGGTTCCGGAGGTGGAGTTTTTGATTGTGGGGAGTAATCCATCGGAGGCGATTCGAGGGAAGAGGGGGAAGAATGTTTGCGTGACGGGATGGGTGGAGGATGTTCGTTTTTATTTTCGGAGATCGACGGTGGTTTTGCTGCCGATGCAGACGGGGACGGGGATTAAGAATAAGCTGTTGGAGGCATGGGCGAGCGGGAAGGCGGTGGTGGGGACGTCTTTGGCGTGTCAGGGAGTGCCGGCGCGGGATGGGGAGAATATATTGATGGGTGAGACGGCGGGGGAGCTTGCGGATGCGACGGTGAGATTGCTTGAGGATGAGAGTCTGAGGAAGAAAATCGGTGCGGCGGGGCGGGCGACGGTGGAGGAGAGGTTGACGTGGGAGAAGATGGGGGAGGAGTTACGGGGGAAGATATTGAATCGGCAAGACGCTAAGAAGAGAAGAGGTGTGAAGGTGTGAAGGTGGGAGGGAGATTTTTGGGGTTGGATTTGGTTTTTTTTGCTAAGGAGCTAGGAAATGCAGGGTTATTTTTCTAAGCAGATGATTTTCCTGGTTTGTACGATGGGATTTTTTACGGTTCGGTCGTTTGTCGATCCGTTTTGGGGAGTGCTGATGTATTATGGGCTTGCGGTGCTGCGGCCTCAGGCGATCTGGGATTGGGCGTTGCCGGAGTTTCGCTGGTCGCTTCTGGCGGCGCTTGTGGCGATCGTGACGACGATTTTGAATGCCTCTTCGGTGAAGAAGGTGAATCAGTTTCGATTTTTGACTTTGACGATTTTGTTCGGCGGGTGCTTGTTTTTGAGCTATTGTCTGGCGAATGATCAGGTGGTCGCGGGACGGTATGGTTGGGAATACGCGAAGATTCTTTTGATGGTGATTATTGCGAGTTATGTGGTTCGGGAGAAATGGCATATTCGGTATTTGGGGTGGATGATTTTTCTTTGTTTGACGTATCTGGTTTATGAGGTGAATTTGCAGTATTTGATTGACAGGCGGCTTGACATTTATAACCGAGGGTATGGGGGGTTGGATAATAACGGGGCGGCGTTGATGTTGGCGATGGTTGCTCCGTTTTGTTATTACTATTTTTTTGCGGGCAGGCGTTGGTGGCGTTGGGGATTTTTATTTTGTTTGATTTCGACGTTTCACGCGGTGATGCTGACTCAGTCGCGTGGGGCGATGCTCAGTACGCTGGTGGTCATGTTGGGGATTTTGGTTACGAGGGCGCGGAAGAAATTTTTGAAGACCATGTTTATCGGGGTGGTGTTGGGGTTCGCGGTTTTATATTTGGCGGGTCCTGATATTCGGATGCGATTTTTGTCGATTACAGGTCCGGAGCGTGACGCTTCGTCGCAATCGCGGCTGGACAGTTGGAAGGCGGGGTGGCGGATTGCGTGGGATTATCCGTGGTTTGGCGCGGGGATTCGGAACGCGAATTTGCTGGCGGAGCAATATGGTGCGGATATGAAGGGCAGGACGATTCATAATGTTTATATTCAGATCGCGGCGGATGTGGGATTTCCGGCGGCGGTGATTTATGTGAGTTTATTGGGTTTTGCATTCTGGCGACTTGGCAGGGCGATTCGTATGACGCGGGGTAGTTTGGAGGATATGGAGGATCGATGGTTTCATTACACTTGCCGGGCGTCGATATGGAGTTTGGGGATTTTTTCGATTGGGGCGTTATTTTTGTCGTTGGAGACGTTTGAGTTGTGTTATTTGATTATTTTGATCGGTGCGGTGGCGCCTTCGTTGGCGAGTCAGGGAAATGAGGAGAGGCAGGAGTTGGATGTCGAGGCGGCTGAGCGGAAGCGTGTTAAGATTTCGACGGAAGGACTTTCGACGTGAGGGAGTTGCGTTGCGATTCTGAGAAGACGATGAGGAAGGAAGAAGAGCTTGTAACGAAGAGACGATCGATGCGTGTGCTTCAGGTGGTGCATGGGATGAAGCGGGCGGGGGCGGAACAGCTTGTGTTTGAGATGGCGCGTGCGAATTGTGGGAAGATGGAGACGGCGATTCTTTGTCTGGACGAGGAAGGTGAGTTGGCGGAAAGGCTGAGAGAGGAAGGGGTGAAGGTTTATTTTACCCGTCGGCGGGCGGGGTTGGATTGGGGGCAGGCTAGAAAGATTGCGGAGGTGATTCGTGAGTTTGGTCCTGAGGTGATTCATTGTCATCAGTATACTCCGTTTTTTTATGGAGCGATGGGAAGGTGGCTGGCGGGGCAGGGTCGGATTTTGTTCACGGAGCATGGGCGACATTATCCGGATGTGGTGGGGTGGAAGCATCGGATGTTTAATTGGGGATGGCTTGGGCGGCAGGCGGAGGCGATTACGGCGGTGTGTGAGTTTTCGCGGGGGCGATTGATCGAGAAGGAAGGGATGCCGGCGGAGAAGGTGGAGGTGGTTTATAACGGGGTGGATGTGGAGCGATTTTGCAGAGGCGAAGAGCGTGGGCGGATTCGTGCGGAGATGGGTGTGGGGGAGGATGCGGTGGTAATGGTGCAGGTGGGGACGTTTCGGAAGGTGAAGGACCAGGCGACGGCGATTCGTGCGTTTGTGAAGGTGCGTGAGAGATTTTCGACGGCGCGGATGGTGTTTGTGGGGGATGGGCCTGAGTTGGGGAGTTGCAGGAAGCTGGCGAAGGAGTTGGGGGTTGATGGGGCGATTAATTTTTTGGGGCAGAGAGAGGATGTTGAGGCAATTTTGAGCGGGGCGGATTTGATGGTGATGACGAGTTTGTCGGAGGCGCATAGTGTGTCACTGCTGGAGGGGATGTCGGCGAGGTTGGCGGTGGTGGCGACGAGTGTTGGGGGAGTGCCGGAGACGGTGGAGGATGGGAAGACGGGGGTGTTGGTGAAGGGGGGGGATGTGGAGTCTGTGGCGGGGGGGATGATGGAATTGATTGGGGATGGTGGGAAGCGAAGGCGGATGGGGCAGCGGGGGTATGAGCGGGTTTTGGAATATTTTTCGCGTGAGAAAATGCATGGCCGGTATTGGGAGATTTATTGCAAGCTTGCAGGTTGGGAGGTTGAAGGTGAGTGAGGAAAGGCAGGTTCGAGTGTTGCATGTTCGGACGGTTTGCGGGACGGGCGGCGGGCCTGATAAGACGATTTTGAAGTCGTGCGAGTATTTGGATCGTCGGGGGCATTTTGCGCACGCGTTTTATATGATGGATCGAGCGAGCGATCCTGGAGAGATTGCATCGTCGGCGAGGGCGATGGGGATTGTGATGAATGCGGCGATGGAAGATGGAGCGGTGTGCTGGAAGACGCTGGCGGAGCTTGATCATTTGTTGGGGGTGGGGGGGTATGATATTGTTCATACGCATGATTATAAGTCGAATGTTTTGGCGAGGCTGATGCGGGCGAGGCATCGGTATCGGATTGTGGCGACGGCGCATGGGTATAATGGGACGACTCGGCGGGAGATTTTTTACTATGGGCTTGAGCGGTGGATGTTTCGGTATGTGGACGCGGTGGTGACGCCGACGGTGGGGATGAGGAATTATCTTTTGCGGTGCGGGATTGGTACGGATCGGATGTGTGTGATTCGGAATGGGATCGAGACGGCGGGTTGGGAGCGGGTTGTGAGGAATGGGCAGGGGGGGAAGGCGAGGCTGGTGTATGTGGGGCGGCTGAGCGAAGAGAAAGATTTGCCGAATTTGCTTGGTGCGGTGGAGATTTTGCGAGGCAGAGGGAAGGATGTGGAGTTGCTGATCGCGGGGGATGGGGCTGATCGCGGGCGATTGGAAGGGATGATCGAGGCGAAGGGGCTTGGCGGGTGTGTGAGGATGCTGGGGTATGTGAAGGATGTGATGGGTGTTTTGGCGGGGGCGGATGTGATGGTGAATCCGAGCAGGACGGAGTGTATGCCGAATTCGATATTGGAGGCGATGTGGGCGGGGGTGCCGGTGGTGGCGACGGACGTGGGGGGGGTGGGTGAGATGCTGGAGGATGGTGTGGAGGGGGTGCTGGTTCGGGGAGGAGATTCGGCGGAGCTGGCTAGGGGGATTGAGCGGGTGATTGACGATAGGGTGTTTGCGGAAACGCTGGCGGAGAAGGCGAGGGCGAGGGTGATGAGAGAGTTTACGTTTGAGGGGCATATGGAGATGACGATGGCGTTGTATCGGAGGGTGATGGGGAGAAGAGTTAGAAGTTAGAAGATAGAAGATAGAAGTTGGAAATTAAAAGTTGGAAGTTGGAAGAGGTTGAACCGCCAAGACGGTAAGGACGGGGAGAAGAGAAGAAGTGGGAAGGTGTGAAGGTGAGAAGGTAGGAAAGTGAAAAGGTGGGAAGGTGAAAAAAAGTTTGAAGGTGTGGAGAGTTTGGAGAGGTGATATGAGGGAGTTGATTAAGATGATGATGGAGATGTTGGCGGAGGTGTGTATTTGGTTTTGGTGGGGGATGTTTGAGATTCGGAGACGGACGATGGGGGCGGATCGTGCGTGCGCGGCGGTGGGGCAACGCGGGTCGCGGTGGACCGGAGTTTGGGGAGAATATTTGCGGCGGAAACTTTATGGGAGGATGATTCGGAAAATGGGGGAAGGTGTGGTGATTTCTTTTGGGACGGTGTTGACGAAATCGACGATCGAGTTGGGGGGGCGAGTTTATATTGGGGCGTATTGCTTGCTGGGGGATGTGCGTGTGGGAGCGGATACGTTGATTGGGGATCAGGTGAATATTCCGAGTGGGGGCAGGCAGCATGGGATGGGGCGGCTTGATGTGCCGATGCGGGAGCAGGAGGGAGAGTTGCGGACGATTTGTATTGGGGACGATTGCTGGATTGGGAGCGGGTCGGTGGTGATGGCGAATGTGGGGAATCATTGTGTGGTGGGGGCGGGGAGTGTGGTGACGCGAGAGGTTGAGGATTATAAGATTGTGGCGGGGAATCCGGCGAGGGTGATTGGAGATCGGCGAGAGAAGGCGGAAGGGACGGCAGAGATATGGGTGTAGGCGGAGAAGAAAAGCGATATGCGTTTGTGGTGTTTAGTGACGACTGGGGGAGGCATGCGTCGAGCTGTCAGCACTTGTTTGAAAGGATCGGGGGGGAACATCGGGTGTTGTGGGTGAATACGATTGGGCTTCGGGGTGTGAAGGCGGATGGGTTTACGTTTTTTCGCGGGATGGAAAAGATCAGGTCGTGGTTGAAGCCTATGAAGAAAGTTGGGGAGGATTTTTATATATTTTCGCCGGTGATGTTACCTGTTTTCGGGGAAGGGTGGATTGCGAAAATTCATCGGAGGCTGGTGGGGGTGGAGATTCGCAGGGCGATGAGGCGGATGGGGATGGAGGGGGCAATTTTGTGGACGACGGTTCCGACGGCGGTGGATTTTGTGGGGCGGCTGGGCGAGCGTGGGGTGGTGTATTATGTGACGGACGATTATCATCTTTGGCCTGGGGGGGATGCGGCGAAGATTGTTCGGGCGGATCGGGAATTGACGGAGAAGTCGGATTTGATTTTTGCGTGCAGTGAGGTATTGGAAGACACTCATCGGAATGAGAAGGCGAAGACGGTGTTGTTGCCGCATGGGGTAGATTTTGAGCATTTTTCGACGTTGAAACCGGAGCCTGAGGAACTCAGGGCAATTCCGAGACCTCGGATTTGTTTTTTTGGGTTGATTTATGAGAAGATCGATCTTGCGTTGTTGAGGGAGTTTGCGTTGGTGAGGCCTGGGGTTCAAATGGTGATGATCGGGCCTATTGGGACGGATGTGTCGCGACTTGAGGGATTGGCGAATGTACATTTTCTGGGGGCGAAATCTTATGCGGAGTTGCCGGCGTATTTGCAGGGGATGGATTGTTTTATTGTGCCTTATGTGTCTGATGAGGAGACCAAGGCGAGCGGGCCTTTGAAGATTCGGGAGTGTTTGGCGGTGGGGAAGCCTGTGGTGGCGAGGGCGATTCCGAATCTTGAGGGGTTTGGTGATGTGGTGGAATTGTATGGGCGGAGCGAGGATTTTGTTGGGGCGGTGGATCGAGCGTTGGGCGATGGACGAGTGGAAGAGCGTCGTGAGCGTGTGCGTGGGGAGACGTGGGAGTCTCGCGTGGAGACGATTATGAGAGCGTTGACCGAGGTAATGGGGAAAGGATGTTGAAGTTGCGATGGGACATATGTTGAGTTTTGATGTGGAAGAATATTTTCAGGTGGAGGCGTCGTCGTGTGGGGTTCGGCGTGACGCGTGGGGGGGGTATGAACGGCGGCTTGATGGGAGTATTGAAAAGATTTTAAGTTTGCTTGATGAGTTTAAAGTTACGGCGACTTTTTTTGTGATGGGGTGGGTTGCGCAAAACGAAGCGGAGGTGGTTCGACGGATTTCGCGTGCGGGGCATGAGATTGCATCGCATGGGATGGACCATCGGATGGTGACGAAGCTTCGGATTCAGGATTTTCGGGAACAGGCGGTGGCGAGTAAGAAGATTCTGGAGGATTTGTGTGGGCAGAAGGTTGTGGGGTATCGGGCGCCGACGTTTTCGATTGTGCGAGAGACGATGTGGGCGTTGGATGTTCTGGCGGAGGCGGGATATGAGTATGATTCGTCGGTGTTTCCGATTTGGCATGATCGATATGGGGTGCCTGATGCACCGATTGCGCCGTATTGGGCGTGTGGGCCTGAGGGCGGGAGGATTTTGGAGATTCCGCCTTTGGTGTGGCCTGTGATGGGGATGAATATACCGACGGGAGGTGGGGGGTATTTACGACTTTTGCCGGTGAAGGTGATGGAATGGGCGATCCGGCGGGCGGAGAAGGAGGGTCGCAGCGGGATGATTTATCTGCATCCGTGGGAGTTTGATACGGAACAGCCTGGATTGCCGATGAATTGGATGAGTCGGTGGCGACACCGGGTCAATCTTTGCAGGACACAAAAGAAGTTACGGTATTTGCTGGAACGATTTGCGTTTATGGCGGTGAGGGAATGGAGGGGGAGTAGAAATTAGAGGTTGGGAGGGGCTGTTGAAATTATGCGGGGGACCGAAGTTTTTGATATTTTTAATGCTGCGACATTATTAAAACAAAAAGAGTTTCACAATATACTCATTTTTTTATGAGTATATTTTAATGATCAACAACGAGATAAAATCACGGATTCGATTCAAGGAAAAAGGCAAAAACGTCGATAATAAAAATACTTGATATCGCCGATAAAATTGATATGATAATAAACATCAATAGGTGTTGAAAAAATAGATAGTCGCGGCTATAATTAGATGAAGAAAGAAAAGGCCGAAGCTTTCTGACAAGTGAATATGAAAAAAACGTTGTGCTGGTCCCAACCAATCGGCGCAACGATGCACATGACATGTTTGGGTTGTTCTCCTTTCCCTGAGCATGTCATGTTTTATTTTTACCTCTGCCTACTCGCAACAAAGTTTGGCCTTCTTCGCTTTTGATTGTGGAATATTGCTGGGATAAATTTGATTCACCGAGTTGAAATTTCATGTGATTGAATTCTCACACAGCGGCTATTTTGGGGATAGGGTCAGCGGGAACGTAATGATAAAACAAGTGCCGATTTGAGAATTTTCCGGACTGTATTCGAGGTTACCGTTGATATCTTCCGCCAGTCGATGAGCGACTGTCAATCCCAACCCCACATTTCCTTCGCCACCACCGCCCATTGAGCCATAGGTTGTGAAAAATGGATCAAAAATGCGATCCACATATTGAGCGGCAATTCCTGGGCCGTTGTCCTGAAATGTCAGGCGCAGCATTTTGTTGTCCGCATCGAGTGTGATTTTAATCCAACCTTTTTGCCCTGCGAACGCCTGCTCGGAATTTGCGAGCAATATGTCCAGAATCTGCCGAAGTTTGCCCGGATGAACCGCGTAAATCGGTACATTCCGAATTTCAAGATCAATTCGCTGGCCCAACACCGAAAGCCTTTTTTCGACATTCTCGACAAAATTGATCACTACCTCGGTCAGGTCCGACATATTTTGTTCCGGTAAATCGGGCGTTGAAAAATCCAGCAATTTGCGAGTTAGTCCCACCGCTTTGTCGATACCGTCCTGAATCGTATTGAGGGTTCGGCGATACGTCATGATATCGTCAAGATTCAACGCATGATCGACCGCTGTGACAATGCCACCAAAAATATTGTTGAAATGATGCGCTACTCCCCCTGCCAACTGCCCCATGCTCGCGAGTTTCTCAATTTCCGCCAGACGTTTTTCCAACTCGATCCGCCGCGTCAGATCTCGAACCCAGAAGCACACCCCGTCAACTTCATCGCCCTTACGGATCGGATCGACAAGAATCGAAAGATACTTTTTTCGTTTGCCTTCGTTTCGATGAAACCGATATTCTACCGGACGAGACAAACTCACCGCCCGATCAAGCAATCGATGGGTCAGAAATCGACGTTTCTCCGGCACCAGAAAATCAACCGTCTGATCACAGGCCTGTTCCTTGTCGATACCAAACAGGTTGGCCGCTGCATCATTGATCGTCTGAATTCGAAATCCGGTATCCATCACGATAATTCCGACCGACGCCTGATCATACATCCTTTTATAAAAATCTTCCCGCAACATTGTTTTTTAAAATCACTTATTCTGTATTTTTCATCGCAATTTACACCACATCCTTATATCGGTCGATTACCATAAATTAATCCACCAATTTCACAAAATCTGAAAGGACTTCGACCCCTCGCCGCCTCTTTTTCTCCGTTTTTGAACCCCCTCGAATCATCTCGGAAATAAAAACATCTATTTCCCCTCCGTATCCGGCGGTGCAAAACTAATCAAAAGAAATGTGCTGCGGCGCCGACCCTGATCCCATCCAAGAAAAAGCTGCGAACCTACCAGTGAACTTGCCATTTCCTGACGGCTCGGACCAATAATCGCAAATTCTTCCGGACCAAGGTCCACAACAATACTGAAATTTTCAAGTTCCTGTTCGATCATGCTCTTTCGAGTTTCCTTGCCCGTCAGATGCTCCAGCGACGAGGTGGGGCGCAAAATTTTCGGTGTAAAAATCGTTCGCACCCGACCACCTGCCACTCGCCCCGATAAGGTCATCGTAAACTGCATCATGCTCGCACCGAAATCTCTGCCGTGCGATCGACGATCGCGATCATAATAAAACACCGTGCGCTCGGATTTCATCGAATCCGAGAGAATGTTCATCGGGGTCGAGGTCCCCAATGCCACCGGAAGCTCTGTCTTTACTCGCGTGCCGCATTTCTCGAACTGTTTTCTGACTGTAGGCCAGTCGCTGTACTGCCCGATTCCACAACGAAGACCATTTCGGTGAAGCATCTGCCAATCTTCGTTCATCGGTGCGGCTTCATCCAGATAACTCCAGGCTTCATTCAACTCCCGATCCGACCCTGTGCTTTCCAGGATGCGAATAGTGAAACAATTCAATGCCTGGACAACCGTTGTCGAATCGCCGGAACTTTCGACCGAAGAAGATTGCGGCGAGGGCGTTGATGCTTTTTCCCCCAGCCAAACAGGTCGTTTCCATAAGTCAAACTCACGTGATTGCTGTTGACATCCCACGTTCCCGCCTATCATCATCGCTAAAAAGAGAACGCCCAACCGATAGCTTTTTGTGTTTTTTATGATAAAAGCCCACTTCGTGGAGAAAATTCTTCTCTTATCTTCTTTTTTTTTCAATGTTTCTCCAACTTCCAACAACTCAAATACCCCTAATTTGTTGGTGCACTTGTCGTCGTAGTCGTCGCATTCTTTGATTTCTTTACTTCCGGTGTTATCGGCTCTTCTGCCTCAGCTTCTATCACAGGCTTGGCTGTTTTATGTTTTACCGGTTTCGCAGTCCGTTCAATCATCGCAATTTCTGCGATGATCGTATTAAATTTCTGATCTTCGATTTCCAGGACAAATTCAGGCCATTCCAATTCCGACAAAAGCTCTGCGAAATTTTCTGCCGATAAAGTCGTCACGATTTCAAATTTCGCCACAGGCTTTTGGAACGTCCTGCGAACTTCACGTACCGCTTCGAGTTGTTTCAAACCGTCCTGAATCGCCATCATCTGCCGAAAGCTCACACCCTTCACTTCCAGCACCACCTTGCCCCCTGCAACCGCCTGCCTCGACCATTTTTCCAGGATCGCCGTCAGGCATTCTTCTGCCAGTTTATCTCCCGCTTTTTCAATCGCTTTTTTTGCACCCGGGGCTCCGGGTGTGCGCGAACCACTGCGCGAACCAACTTCACTTTTTGAAAAAAGCACCTGACCCGTTTCGCTCCAGAAAGCCTTGAGTGTCACATCCGTTTCCCACATGAAGAGTTTCACGCCATACGCGTCCGTCATTTGTGGCCCACTTGCACGAGCAAACCCCACGATATACAGATCCGCACCAAGCTCGCTCGCCAACGCGCGAATTGTTCCCGTGTCCTGGTCCAGCGACGCCTGTTCCAGACGTTTTTTCTTCAGGCTTTCGATCTGATTTTTATCGACCAGTTCAAATCCCTGTTCCACGAGAAGACCTTCGATCTTGTTGCCCAGCAGAGAATCCATTTCGATCTGGTCCTTGTCCGGAACCGCCACATAATCGCGGATTCGTTCCACAAAACTCACCAGAATCTTAGGCCGTCCCATTTGCTCGAGCAAAATCTGCACCTGCCCCCACGTCGCGTCAATTAATTGACGATCCACGCGAGCGATAATTTCAACGAAATATCCTCCAATCGGGTCTTCACCCTGGCTGACAATTTTATAGTCGCGAATCAATCCCGTCACTCTCGCCAGGATGGTATCCCGAATCAATTCATAATTTTCAGTTTGGCTTTGCGAGTAAATCTCAAGCCGTCCGCCTTTTTCCAGCGCCCGCCTAAGGGCATCTTTCAAAGCGGACTCCGAATCTATCCCCTGTCCGCGAACTCGCACACTCACAATATCAGGCTTCGAATCCTTCGCAGGCTCTGCCGTCAATCCCGTTGCCGTCCACACCAGAGAAATTGCCGCAACCAATACCAATATTTTTCGATTCAATCTTTGCATCGCAAACCCACTCCTGTCGATTTTCAATCAATACCTTTTTGCCGAAATAATCAATCGTATAGAAAAAAGGTCTGTTTTTCAACAGACCCGATTTTCCGTAATCTTCGTTTCAAAACCTCTAAAAGAGATGCGGCTGCAGGGGAGCGTGTTTTCCAACTTCCCTTTCCCTACCGCACATCAGGCAAGTACTGTTCTATTTTATTCGTCAGCCTTGCCATCGATTCCGTTTCCATCGTCCATACACCTAAGAAATATCGTCCACGAGGCGACTTAAAGAACGTATTACGAAAAAATCGATCTTCCTTCGGTGCTTTCCGAACTGCTTCTCGATATTGATTATAGACTTCCATCGCCTTCTCGTGGGTCGGATATTTCGCCAGCCAGACGACATTCGGGCCAAGCCATTGATCGTTCTCATACACCGCCACACCGAAATCCACTCTCTGCCCCAGTTGCAGCAGCGAGTTCACCCGCTCTACATCGGTCATTTCAATCAGATCGATAACGTTCCGTCCCGCGGGGCCTTCCAGGCTGGAAATATCTCGAAGGAAAAATGTTGTCGCCGGAGGAAGTTGCTCTGCCTGAAAAACCTGAACCACCATCGGAATGTTCGCACGCTCCGGAATTTCAAACATCACCTTGCCGACCAGACGATTCAGACCTTCGATCATGTGTGAAGAGTCTCCGCCATCGGTCGAACCCGCGAAAATTCCGAAATAATTCCCTTTGACTGCGCAAATCTGGTTAGGCTGGACCTGGCGCCGTACTTCGCCGGTCAGAAGGATATCCACTCCGGGACACGAAACACTCATCATTCCGTAGGCATCTTCCCGCGAGTCTGCACGAATCAAAACAATCTTGACCGTCTCGACGGCTCCGTCAAAAATCCGCTGATATTGTACCGTTGCGATTGAATCTACCGAGTAAGGTGAAAAAATCGGTTCAAGCTTGGGGAGATAATCGCCGATCAACGATCGATCTCCTCCGCGAACAGCATAAGTCTTAATCCAGCCGTCGACTTTATCACTGGCAGGAAAAAGTGATGAATATCGGGGATCATCCTGGCTGTCTGCACGAACCAACTGCGGCAACGGTTCCCGAATCACCCGCATCTGAGGTTTGGAGGGTTGTTGCTCTGAAACACCAGGCGGCGTCTGTTCGACCGGAGCCAACGGCGCCGGCGGAGCTTCTTCTTCCTTCTTGCATCCGACAATGATAACGGCAAACATCACGATTATCGAAATCCAGAATCTTGGCGACATCCCTGTACCTCCATTACTCAACATCGATCTCAATCTCTATACCTTTAATTATAAGCCCTTAACCCCGCTCTGCAATAAAATCCCGCTAAACGAGTTTCTTTCAAACTCAGCAAAATGTCAGTCCCGCTTTCTTATCCTCTCATAAAAGATACGACCGTAAGTAAGCAAGTCCTCTTAACGCCTGACTTTCTTAACTTGGCATCACAGGCGTCTTGGCGATTCACTTTTCTTCCAAAATTTATCTTCAATCTCGAAACCTGAAATAAAGTATCGACAAAACCGCCTTGACACCATCACGCCAGGTGATTTTTTTCCCTTCGGCGTAGCTCCGAAAACTATAACTGATTGGCATCTCAACAAAACGGGCTTTGCGACGAGCAAGCTTGGCTGTCAGTTCAGGCTCGATTCCGAAACGCTCTGAACGAATCTTGATTCCCTCCAGAAAAGACTTCCGAATCACCTTGTAACAGGTCTCCATATCCGTCAACTTGAGTCCGGTGAACAAATTACTCAGAGCCGTCAAAAGACCATTCCCCCAGCAATGAAACCTCGAACTCGGACACCCTTCCATAAACCGTGAACCATAAACCACATCGGCCTTGTCCTCAAGAATCGGCGTCAGCAGTTTGACCAGATCGCCGGGATCATACTCCAGGTCGGCATCCTGGATCGCGACAATCTCTCCCTTGGCTTTGTTCATCGCTGTACAAATCGCTGCCCCTTTACCGCAATTGACGCTGTGATGATAAACCCGAAGATTAGGCCGGTGATCCGTGATCGAGTCAAGCTTTTCCCGTGTGTCGTCCGTGGAAGCATCGTTTACCACAATCACTTCGATATCTATCGGCCAGGACTGGGCGAAAACCCGTTCTAAAATCTCCATAATCGTTGTTGACTCGTTGTAAACCGGAACTAATATTGAAAGCAGCATCTTTACTCCTATAAAAAGGAACACTTATGCAAAATCATAAATCTTTTTTCCTGACAATGCTAGGCATTAACCTATTTTTTCTCCAGCCCGGTTTTGCCCAGACT
>JAAZAW010000003.1 GCA_012514125.1 Phycisphaerae bacterium
CCAGAATCCGCATGTTGTGCATCGGCGCCGAGCCCATGCCCAGTTGCCTATACTGATCGTCCTGGAAATGCGATTCGGCTTCCCATTGGCAGGAAAAATCGCCCGGCACGCATCGGCCGAAGAGCGTATCCTGATAGTAAATATCAAGACCGCTCAGATGGACCTTCTCACAGGGCAGCCATTTTTTGGCATCCCACCAGAAGGGAGCGTAATGGTATTCGAAAACATCCGCCTCATATTGGAAATCCACCTTGGTTCGAACATGACCGGTTTGCGTTACGGACGCTTCATTGGAGAGCGAACCCTCGATCCAGAGCAGGCTTTGCTGATCGTCGACGGGGCAACAGGTATAGGTGAAGTCGTAAAGCATGTCCCAGGCAAAATACTGCGCCCGCGCGATGGGATATTTTCCTTCTTCAAGCGACAGTTTTGAAAGTCGCCAGTCCGGCACAAAAGGCTGTTCATCCAACGCGAACTGGACCAGAAACGTTTCCGTATGTTTGGGGACATTCCAATTGCCTTCGAAAGGAATATCGTTAATTATTCGTCGCCGGCTGACATTCAGAGCGGCATCCAGATGAACCAGATCCGGCGAGTGGATGGTCTGAAGAGGCAGATGGACCGTCACAGGCGGCGGCCAGGCAAAAACCTGGGTCTTGCACAAGATTTCCGACCACGTTTTTGAATTGATCGTGTTGTAAGATTCCAGGATTTCGCGTTTCATTGTTTTTATCGTTATCCTGTTATTTATCCTGGCTTATTTTATTTTTGTACCACGTCGCCGGTAAGTTCAAATCCCATAAACGCAGCGATATATGTTTTGGCCCGATTTTTGAGGTTTATCCGCAGCCAAAAGACATCGTTATCCTTAACGGTCTGGGTCAGATCAATCGGCAGGGGTAACGAAGAGGCTCCTGATTCCAGGGTCGAAGTCACCGACTTCCACGGGCCGTTCTCAGCGGTTCGAACCGCGATATCCACACCAATCTGTTCCCAGGCCCCATTCATGGACTTCAGGATCGAGGTTTTGAACATTCCTTTTTCCGCTTTGAACTTATAGATCAAAGTTCCTTCACTGCTCGAGTCCATATCCAGTCCCCACCAGCCATCGATGAGGCCGGAACGTTTGACGGCGTCCAGATAAGTTCTTCCCCCCTGAATGAACGAATCGGTATAGCGGAAGTTTCCGGGGGCGAACGTGGTTCCTGTTTTAGCGAACGCATAATCGTTTTCAATCGTCGCCGGGACACTCAGTGTTTCTTCAATCAGTTTATTTTTGTACTCCGGCCGGTTGATTCGTTCACGGATTTTTCCGTACAGGTCCACCACACGGGCGCGAATGGCGGGGTCGCGGGTTTGGGCATAACGGCGTTCCAGATGTTTCGCGGTAAAGTACCAGTCGCCGAGTTCGAATCCGGCGTACACAAACTCCATGCGTTGACGATACGGCTCGCCTGTCTCATGGGCCAGTTTCCGGGCTTTAAGTATATTCCGGCGGAGTTCTTTCATGACCTGGGGGGTAAAGACGGGAATCAACTGGGCGATTTCATGATACTGAGCCGGTCCGCTCTGGGCCACCTGTTCGAGGCGACGGTAATAGTCTCGCATGGGCTGGGCGGCCGGTCCATAAAATCGTGAGCAGAAATCGTCGATCCACGCCTCGACATCAGTGTTCACATCAAACAACAACCGGGGGAAAACGATGAAATTCAAATGTTGTCCGCCCCAGTGCGGATGGGTTTCGCTGTAGACGCCGATGGTTCCATTTTTATAGAAATACGGGATGTCGCCGGCAATGGCATGAACCGCGGGCCAGAAGTGGTATGACCCGTAACTTCCCCAATACGTGTAGACAAACAAGGGGTTTCCATATTTTTTCCACTCGCAGATCGCATTGCCCAGCCGCGTCGTCTCGTTGATGCCGTGGAACTGATCTTCCGCCCAGTGCGTAAGCCAGAACACGGTATTTTTCGCAGGTGTCACCAGCTTGGGCGTCCCGACAGAATGATAATTGCAGTAATACGTGACGTAACACTGCGGATAATCCTTTGCCAATTTTTCCGCGATAAAATTCGCGAATTCCACAATCCGGTCGATGGAATTGGTCACGTCTTTACCCTTGCCGTCGGAGCGTTCCGGAACCAGCTTCAAGCAATTCGGGCACTGGCAGAAATTGTTATTGTCGTTCGGGCTGATGCAGATCAATCGGGGAGGTTTTCCTTTGTAGTGATCTTTGATCATCGCTTCCAGAGTTTTCCAGGCTTGGTTCCGAACTTCCGGATTCGTGGTGCACAACTGATCCGGATGGCGTGCCCCATCGTAAAATGCGAACCATTCGGGATGCGCGTCGAAATTGGAGGCGGGCACCAGATATTCATAACTGTGGCCGCCCCCCCACCAAGTCCAGCCGCCCAGATGGTTTCCCCGTCCCCATTCCCACAGGGTCCACGACGCATCGTTGTCTTCATTGACGCTGACAGAAGCGATGCCGCTGCGAATTTTAAAACTCGGAACTCGAAGGGTTTCCTGTTGTGGAATCGTCAACGTTTTTGACTGCGGAATCACGGTTCCCCATTCTGTCGGAAAATACCATCGACAGCCGAAGTCTTCCAGAACAAAATACGTTGCGTGCATGGTGCCTTCGTCATCAATCCCTATAAGATGAACGACATCGGATTTCGCCACAATCATGGAGGTTTCATCGGGATTATTCTGATCGATAAGCCGCTTAAGAATATCGGAGGAAGCGCGTGTATGACCGATGAAGATCTTTTTCTCGCTCACCGCGTCGGATTCTTTTTTGATCGCCAGTTTGGCTCCGGATATTTTTTCAACATAACGCTGGAATCTTTCCGCAGCGAACATTTCCCAGATCGAAGCCTGAACGGGAACGACAATCGTTGCCTGGGCCTGACCGTCTTTGACAAGGTCAAAGTCATCGGCTGACGCGAACGACGTTCCCAGCGAAAGAATCCCACAGGATACCAATAAAACGAATGTACAAAAAGACTTTCCGACAAACGCCATAGTTCACCTCTCTAAAAGGGAGAATTAAGATTTGTGATCTCTTACTTTTTTGAAAAACATTGAACAACAAACCCTAAAGTTGATCTCTGAGTCTGTTAAAGGGACATCCTCAATATACATCG
>JAAZAW010000372.1 GCA_012514125.1 Phycisphaerae bacterium
CGGTATCGCGGATCCCATCAAGACTACGACACCCGAAGCGGTCAAAATGCTCCATGATGACGGTGTGGAACTGGTTATGCTCACGGGCGACAGCAAAGAGACCGCGCAGGCTGTTGCTGATGCGCTTGGGCTGGATCGCATAGAAGCGCAGGTTCTGCCCGAACGTAAAAATGAAATCGTTCGCGAGCTTCAATCGCAAGGCCGATTTGTTGCCATGGCGGGTGACGGGATCAACGACGCGCCGGCCCTTGCCCAGGCCCAGGTAGGGATTGCGATGGGCACGGGGACTGATGTAGCGATGGAGTCGGCGGGAATTACGCTGGTCAAGGGTGATCTTCGTGGTGTTTCTAAAGCACGGAATCTTAGCCGGGCGACGATGCGAAACATTCGCCAGAATCTTTTTTTCGCTTTTATTTACAATGGATTGGGGATTCCGATCGCCGCGGGTATTCTTTATCCGTTTTTTGGTTTGCTTCTTAGTCCGATGATCGCTGCGGCGGCGATGAGTTTCAGTTCGGTTTCTGTTATCGCCAATGCCTTACGTTTGCGAAAGGTTCGGCTTTAGTTTTGCCGGAGGAGTTTAATATCCCCGAGCCAATTATTTATCTTTTGTTCAACCGGTTCGATAAATTGTTCGGGATCCTGGCCGTCGCCGATATCGTACCATTGAATATGCGGCATTCGCCGAAACCAGGTACGTTGATGTTTGGCTAGATGTCGCGTGTTGATCTTGATTTTGTCCATGGCTGTGGACAAGTTCCATTTTCCTTCAAAGTGCGCGAAAAGTTCGGCATAACCCACTGCGTCGGCGGCTTGGGGACTTAGCGGCGGGGTTCGATGATAAAGCTGTCGGACTTCCTCAACCAGACCCGCGTTGAACATTCGCCGAACACGTTCGTTGATTCTCCGGTTCTGCTGCTCTCGCGAATGCCGCAAGCCTATAAACAGCATGTGGTAATCATCCCGAAGTGTTCCGAACTGCGACTGATGTTCGCTGATGGGCTTGCCGGTGATTTGATATACCTCCAGTGCTCGAACGATCCGCTTCAGGTCATTGCGGTGCAGGCGCTGAGCCGTTTCTCGATCCACCTGATAAAGTTGATTGTAGAGATATTCCGAGCCTGATTGTTCCGCCTGACGAATGAGCTGTTCTCGAATTTCCGTGTTCGCCGCCGGTCCTTCGAACAGACCTTCGGTCAATCCCTTAAGATAAAGGGCCGTTCCACCCACCGCCAGAACGATCTTGCCCCGTCGGTGAATATCCGCGATCGCCGTTTGCGCCAGTTCGACGAACCGTCCAACCGAAAATGCTTCCGATGGATCGACCACATCGATCATATGGTGGGGGATGCGTTCTCGAATTTCATGATTGGGTTTAGCGGTACCGATATCCATTTCCCGGTAGACCTTCATGGAATCCACCGAAAGGATTTCGGAGGTAAGACGTTGCGACAGAGCACGCCCCAGCGTTCCCTTACCGCCGGCGGTGCATCCAAGGATGAATAGGATTACCGGTTTGGAATATTCTTTCATAACTGCTCTTTCACCAATTGCGATGTCATTTTTATACGGTATAATATAGACATCAAATAGAAGGAGTCAAATGATGCGATGGATTATCGTCAATTTAGTCGTATTATTTTTATTGCCGACTCTGGGGTGTTACAGCATTAACGTTGATGCCAATATTCCCGAAGGAGTCGTCAGTTCAAGTCCGCGTGTCGATAGTTCGAAAGTGCCCAGACCCCAAACACTGTCTGAGGCGCAGGAAGAGATTAACCTGGCCTATGCGCGTATCCAGAGCCTGGAACGAAAAGTCAGAAATCTTGAAGGCGATAAATCGGAATTGAAACGCAAAGTTTCCGCCTTGGAAAAACGGCTGGATCGATATGAGGATTAAGAATAATTAATTTATCAGTATGGTGTATTGATTGGCTTCGGATGAAACACACAAAGACAAAATGTTGAACGAAGGGGTTGGCACGATGATCAGAATTCAAGCAGGCTCTGCCCGATTTGACGATGTGATTCTTCAGGTGAATCACTTTATGGATCAATTTATGCAAAAATCTTTTTTTCGATTCAAACCTTGCGGTAATTGGCAGCCCGTGATTAATCTTTACGAAATCCCCGATGCTTTTTATATTTGTGTGGACTTGGCAGGAGTCGATCCCAAACAGGTTGAATTGCACGTGGAAAATAAGTTGCTCCATATTATGGGGCATCGTGTCACACCCGCACCCACCGGCGGAACCAGCGCCAGAATCCATGTGATGGAAATCGATCATGGTCCGTTTTGCCGTTCCGTCAATATTCCAGACGGTGTCGATATTGACAAAATAAAGGCTCATTATACACAAGGTTTGCTTTGGATCAATTTGCCGAAAAAATCGCAAAATGTCAGGATCGACCGGCGTGAAGTTGAAACAAACAGAATCGATTTGCATAGGGGGCATAATGAACAACGATAAACTTGAAGATAAAAGGGAAGTGAACGCAGTTATGAGTAACGAAAATCAGGAAACAACCGCCAAAAATCGAACCAACGCACCAGAAATCGGTCAGGAAATTCTGACCACCGTGACCACGCAAGGCCCCGCGCAACAGCAGGTTGCTATTCCCAGTATTATTCCGCTTTTGCCCATCCGGAACGCCGTCGCCTTTCCAGGCACGGTCATGCCCCTGAATATCGGTCGCGAATCGTCTAAAAAATCGGTGGAAAACGCCCTGGAGGGCAATAAGCTTATCGGGATTCTCACTCAACGTGATTCACAGGTCGAAAAACCAACGCAAAAAGACCTCTACACCTGGGGAAGCGTCGGTTTTATCCTGAAATTACTGCGAATGTCCGATGGTGACCAAACGATTGTCGTTCATGGTCTGTTGCGTTTTAAAATTGTGGAACTGATTCACGCCGAACCGTTCATGATGGCTCGCATTGAAGTCTATAACGACCCGAAACAGGAAGAGATCGAAAACAAAACCGAACTCGAAGCCATAGTCCATAACGTTCGCAGCATGGCCAATCGTGTCATTGAACTAAGTCCAAACGTCCCTGAAGAAGCCAGCGTGATCTTGAACAACATCAATCACGCCGGCGCCCTGGCCGATTTTCTTGCCGCCAATCTCAATATCTCAACCGAACAGAAACAGAAGATTCTCGAAACGCTACCGATCAAAGAGAGACTCGAATCGGTCCATACCGCTCTGGCCAATCAACTCGACGTCCTCGAACTTTCCAGCAAGCTCCAGGATCAGGTCAAGGAATCCATCAATAAAACCCAGCGTCAATACTTTTTGCAGGAACAACTCAAAGCCATTCAAAAGGAACTCGGCGAAAGCGATCAGCGCACCACCGAAATCGAAGAACTCAAAGCCCGCATCAACGAAGCCAAAATGCCGAAAGATGTTGAAGCCGAAGCCCTGCGGGAAATCGACCGGATGGCGAAAATTCCCCTTGCCTCACCGGAATATTCGGTTGCTCGCGATTACGTCGAATGGCTTATTGTCATTCCGTGGTCCAAACAGACCACCGACACCCTGGATATCAAGCAGGCCAAAAAAATTCTCGACGCCGACCACTACGACCTGGAAAAAGTCAAAAAACGTATCATCGAATTTTTGGCGGTCCGAAAACTCAAACCCGAAGGGCGAGGTCCCATTCTCTGTTTCGTCGGTCCTCCCGGCGTGGGAAAAACCTCACTCGGTAGAAGCATCGCCCGGGCCATGGGACGCAAGTTCATTCGTATGTCCCTTGGCGGTATCCGGGATGAAGCTGAAATCCGCGGCCATCGACGCACCTATATCGGCGCCATGCCTGGACGTATCATCCAGGAAATGCGTAAAATCGAAGTCCGAAATCCTGTCTTCATGCTCGATGAAATCGACAAACTTGGCCAGGATTTTCGAGGCGATCCCGCATCGGCGCTGCTTGAAGTGCTCGATCCGGAACAAAATTACAGCTTCACCGATCATTATCTGGATGTGCCTTTCGATTTATCCAAAACCATGTTCATTGCCACCGCCAACTACATGGCTCCGGTCCCCCCCGCGTTGCGAGACCGTATGGAAGTGATCGAGTTGCCGGGCTACACCCTGCACGAAAAACTCGAAATCGCAAAAAAATATCTTGTTCCAAAACAAATCGACGAAAACGGTTTGAACAAGGAAAAATTGGTCTTCGATGAAGAAGCTCTGCAAGTGATCGTCGAATCTTATACTCGCGAAGCCGGTGTGCGAAACCTCGAACGTGAAGTGGGTAATATCTGCCGAGGTGTGGCGGCAAAAATTGCCGGTGGGTCTAAAAAATCCTTCAAACTGATACGCAAAGATGTTTCGACATACCTTGGCCCGGTCCGTTTTGAACCTGAAGTTGCTATGCGAACCAGTGTTCCGGGAGTCGCGACCGGACTCGCCTTTACTCCCACGGGAGGCGAAATTATCTTTATCGAGGCAACTTCCATGCCCGGCAAGGGAAACCTCATCCTCACCGGCCAGATCGGTGATGTTATGAAAGAATCCGCCCAGGCTGCGTATTCGCTCCTGCGAAGCCAAGCCAAAAAACTCAAACTCGATCCTGAGAATATTCAAAAGAAAGATTACCATATTCATGTGCCCGAAGGCGCGGTCCCCAAGGACGGGCCGTCGGCAGGGGTCGCAATTTTTACCGCGCTCGTCTCTCTGGAATCGGAAGTTTCTGCCCGGCACGATGTGGCTATGACCGGTGAAATTACCCTTCGCGGACTTGTTTTGCCCATCGGCGGCGTTAAAGAAAAAGTGCTTGCCGCCAAACGCGCGGGAATCTCAACCGTCGTTCTGCCTGACCGAAATAAAAAAGACCTGGTCGATATCCCGAAAGAAATTAAAAACACAATAAATTTCAAATTCGTCGATAATGTCGATAAACTCCTCGGCATCGTGCTTTGTAAAAAAGACGAAAAGAATTCTACCGAAAAAAGAAAAAAAGAAGGTCAGGCAATGTGCAAATTAAAGAAAAATTCCACGCGTTCCCGAAATTCTTCCAGATAAAACATCGAAGTTAAATCTCTGAGAAAAGTCCAAGGGGCCGATCGGATGCTTGCATCGCGATCGGCTATGGAGTTTTAGACAAAACCTTAATATCGCACCATTGTTTCACTTAAGAATGGCTGAACCAGGAGTTGTTCGATTTTTTCGTGAAACGCTTCCTGTGTTCCGTCGAACTCGATGACCAGGTCCGCCTGCTCCGCGGTAACGGAAATGCCGAACTGCGATTCTTCCGCTTCTTCATACGACAAAAAATCTATATAGGTCTGAGGGTCACAAAGTTCGTTACGGCTTTTGGCTCGCTCATATCGCTTTTCCTGATCAAGTGTCTGAACATGAACGAGAATAAAGTCTTTACCAAAACATTCACGAAGTGTTTGGACATCATTCAATGTCCGAATTCCTAGAATAGCCGTCATGTCCCATTTTTTCCGTTCGATCTTTTCGATAATCTTCTGGATGAAATAACCCTTGCCCCGCAATGTAAGATAGTGTGCCGAAATATCCATCAGGTTGTTTCGTGTGGGTATGATATTTTCATTTGCGGCGATTTCTCGAACCAGATCGCCCAGTGACAACACCGCCAAACCATGAGTCTGGTGCAAATAGTCGGCAAGTTCATCCTTACCCGCCCCATTTTTCCCAATAATTCCAATAATCTTCATGATGGACGCCCCCCCTCCGCATAAACGTCAGCCCCTGTCAGTATTTCGCATCGATCGTCAAAAATAATGTCGAATCAAAGCGAGGAAAACCCCTGCTGTATTTTCCCGGTACGATACCCCGAGCTTATATCCTTATAACATGATCCGTGTTGGAATTCAAATACTCGTTGCGAATGTCGCAGCCCCCAATATCTGGTGGCCTCTTTTCTCTTTCCCAACCAGACATTTAATACCGCCGTCCGACTTATTTCGTCTTATATTTATGTGTGAAAGGCGACACGAAGCGTTTTTCGACTTTGGGCTTTATCCCTCACTTTGTGTTGCACTCCGGGCACACTCCGCGCAGACCCCATTGAAGAAAACCTTGATCGACTGGACATTAAACCCAGGCAAAACATCTTTCGCATTCATATCAATAGGATATTTCATAAAATCCACATCATGGACCATCCCGCATTTACTGCACACCGCGTGATGGTGGGGCGAGGGGTTGCCATCGAATTTCAAACTGCCCGTCCCTGTTTCGATGGTAATCACCGCTCCCATTTGCGACATTACCTGTAACGTTTTATAGACCGTCGATAAGGAAAGCGTAGGATGGGATTGTTTCAACCGCAGGTAAATGTCTTCCGCGGAAAGATGGCTTTGGCTTTCTATAAGCGATTGCATAATCGCAAGTCGTTGGCCCGTCGCACGCAAGTGGCATTTTCGAAGTTGGGTGATAAGGCTGTGATCTTTTGCTTGAGGCTCCATTGACACATACTCCTGAATTGCAAGATTATAAAGTGCTATACCATGATGAAAAAAAGCATGTGTATTATAATACTACGATAGTTTACTGACAATAATATATTCGTATATTTAAAGTAAATCTCAAGATATTTTATTGACCCAGGTTGGAATAAAATCGTGACGAATTCTGTGGAGTGCGAGCCATAAGAAATTGAATTCGCTTATACTGATCGCTTTGCAAAAGAGACCGCAGCTCCTGTCGGGCTACTCCCAGAGTCGTTCGACGGGATAAATGAACCAGCAAGATATGTTCATTTTCCAAAATATCCTGCAAACGTAAAAAATCGTCCAGATGCAGATGATATCCTGCCTGGGCGCGGGTTCGGTGACCTTGCTCGATAAATGTACATTCCAGAATCAAAATCTTCGCCTTGCGAACACAATCAAGCTCGAAGAATTTTCCATAAGCCGTATCACCACAATAACATACCAGCGGAACTTCCAGATTGTACGTCATTTCTATACCGCTTCGCCGAATCTCCGCCAGTTTATGCCCCGGCAGATCCAGAAACTCGGGCTTGAGTTTCTGACGAATTTCTACCACGCTGTAACCCAGACATGGCCCGCCGTGAACCGTCTGGAATGTTCGAGCCACCAGACCCCGGCGAAGGGGATAATCTTCATCCGGACCGACCCCGACTATTCGATAGGGCGTTCGATGTCCTTCGATTTCACACCAGGCGTCCATCAACCGATGGATCGGATTGACCAGATCATGCGGAACAATCATCGTCCCGTTCCGATTGGCCAGAAAGTTTCGTTGGGAAAAATAATACGCAATTCCCGCCGCATGATCCATATGTCCATGGGTCAGCAGGACATTGTCGATATTCAAAATTTCACTCGGTGCCCGTCCAATATCGAAACAAACGTTAAGCTCCGGTACGCCCACGACGCTTTCTTCACCCGCCAGAGAGTATCCAATGAACGTATATCCGCCAAATTGAATTTTATTTACTCGCGCATTCATACCTTTATTTATACTCGTTTTGTCCGCTTTAACAAGTCTTTATCCATTAAAATAGCCTTCGGATTTTTAATTCGGTCAAATCTCAATTTTTGCTGGAAAATTTGGGAAGGGGGCTTCGGGACCAGATGATTAAAAACGCAGGCTTTTTTTGCATTCTTTGTAAAATGTGGTATATTTATTTAAACAGGTCGTTTTTTTGTGCGGGATGAGCCGATGAGGCTGAATGAGAGTAAACCTGTGAAAACATAAAGGAGTTTGTCCCGGAAAACCAAAATCCGGGAAATATAAGATGATATTAATAATATAAAATCATGTATGCTTGACCGATTGAGTATTTTCATGATTTTTAACGGACTAAGCAACGCAAGGCGGGCGAGCCGGGCGTTGCTAATTTATTGGTATCAAATAAAATCGCGGGTCGAAAATGAAGAGCTTCAGGATAATTTGGAAATTCCTAAGTCCTTATAAAAAATGGTTTTATAGGGCAGTTGGATTGACGGCGATTTGCACGGTCACCTCATTGGTCCCTCCGTACCTGCTGGGATTAATCGTCGATGAAGTCATCGGTAAAAATCAAATGGACCTCTTTGTTCCGGTCATGGTCATATTTATTGTGACTCCTCTGGTCGGAAACTTCGTTGGTTTTATCAATAATTATACGGTGAGTTTGATCGGCCATAAACTTGTGCTTGATATGCGTCGTCAGCTTTACGAGCATTTGCAGAACTTGCCGATGCGATTTTATGATAAAAGTTCCACGGGCGCTTTGATGGAACGATTGATGGGGGATGTGGCACAGGTTCAGCAGATGGTTACGGGTCAGACGATCACAATGGCGTCGGATATTGTGGCTTGTGTTGTGGCGATGGGGTTCATGATCAGCCTGAATTGGCGAATGAGTCTGCTGCTTTCTTTGTTTGTTCCTTTGTACGTTTTTAATTATCGATTTTTTATCGTTCGGATTCGCAAGTGGGGCGAGATTGTTCGTCAGAAGATGGAAGTTATTTCGGCGAACATGCAGGAACGCCTCACAGGCGCGTTGGCGGTCAAAGCTTTTAATCGGGAAAAGACGGAAGATCGACATTTTGCTCACAGGGCGTATGATGCGAAGGATTCGGCTGTCAAGACGCATATCAATTCGATTGCGTTTGGAACGACCTCGAACCTGATTTACTGGATTGGGCAAACCGGTATTTATTTAATTGGTTGTTATCTGGTGATTCGGAACGAGATGACGCTTGGTGCGGTTATTGCGTTTACCAGTTATTGCGTTTATTTGCTTGGTCCCGCGGTGCGATTCAGTCAGATGACCGATCAGGTGGAACGCGCGATGATTTCGGTGAACCGGATCGGTGAGCTTTTGAACGAGCCGATCGATCCGCCGGACCCGAAGGACGCGGTGTATATCGACAAGTTCAAAGGTCATGTCGAGCTTAAGGATTTGACGTTTGGTTATGACGATGAGAATATGGTGCTCAAGGGGATCAATTTGGATGTGGCAGCGGGGAAGACGGTGGCGTTGGTTGGGCACACGGGTTGTGGGAAGACGACGATTATTTCGTTGCTGCTTCGTTTTTATCGGGTGAAACCGGGGCAGATCCTGATCGACGGGGTGGATATCAATCGTCTGTCGCATCAGTGTTTGCGGAACAATATTGCGATGGTTCCGCAGGAACCGGTTTTATTTGAAGGGACGGTTCGTGAGAATATCGCGTATGGGATGCCGGGGGCGGGTCTGGAGCAGATTATTTCGGCGGCGAAGGCGGCGGAGATTCATCAAATGATTCTGGAGCTTCCCGATGGATATGATACGTTTCTGGGAGAAGAGGGAATGAAATTGTCGGTGGGTCAGAAGCAGCGTATCGTGATTGCACGGGCGATATTGGCGGATCCATCGATTTTGATCATGGATGAGGCGACGAGTTCGTTGGATACGGAATCGGAAAGACTGTTACAAAAGGCTTTGTCGATCATCATGGCGAATCGAACGTGTTTTGTGGTGGCCCATCGTTTGAGCACCATTGTCGGGGCGGATATTATCGTGGTTTTGTCTCAAGGTAAAATCCTGGAGGTGGGACGACATGAGGAATTACTGGCGATCGAGAACGGTCATTATCGGCAATTATATCTCACGCAATTTACGAAGGTGGCCTGATCGGGGGAATTGAGATCCGGGGCAGTTTGGGTCGGGAACGGGAAACAGGAAAACGCATTAAGCAGACGAAGAGGCGTTAGTTTATCATGAACGCAATGGTGCAGATTTATAAACGGTATTTTAGGAATTATAAGGGCGCTCTGGTTGTCATGGGCATTTGTTTCGTGATTGCCGCGGGCGAGAGTTCGATGATGTCGGCTATCAGTCGATATCTGGTTGACGATGTGATGGAAGTGAATCTGATGCTCGAGCCGATGCTTCATGGTCAGCCGAGAGATTTCGTCGACAAGGACATCGATTTGCCGAATATTCCTCGCGACAAGATGGTTTCATCGCGGGAAATTGCGGACAAGCCTTTGCCGGCGGAGATGAGCAACCGGAAGGTATTGACGGCGGATATTCCGGCGGACGGCGCGTTGGCGGATCGGATACAGGCCCGTCCGGGCAAGCCCACGGCATTGAAACTTCAGTTGCTGTTTTGGGTCGTGGTGATCATGTTTACGGTTCATTTTCTGGCGATCGGGATCCAGACGTATGGGAATGTGCTTATGTGCAACATTCCCAAGCAGATCGTGCTCCAGATGCGTATGCACATGCACGAGAAACTGATGAGGCTTCAGTTGAGTTTTCACAACCAGCACCAGACGGGCAGGCTGATGTCACGCGCAATCGACGATATGCAGGTGATCGAGAGCAACTTTGCGAATGTGATGACGACCCTGGCGACGATTATGGGATTGCTGATTATCAATATTTCCATCATGTTTTATATTTCACCCAAGTTGACGATGATTTCGCTGGTTGTGATGCCGTTTTATTTCTATGCGCACAAGGTGCTTTGCGATAAGATTCGTGTGCTTCAGCGGGGACAGCGAAAGAAAAATGCGGCTCTTTACGGGTTTATTCGCGACCGGCTGGCGAATCCTCGGATTATTAAGGGTTTCGGTCAGGAAAAGCGGGAATTGATCAACTTTTTCGTGCGGTCGAAGGGTATCTTCCGCGATAATCGCAAAATTGTGGTGCTTAATAATACGCTTTCGATGATTTGTACTGTCATTGCCGTTTTGGCAACGGCGGTTCCGCTGGCGTATGGTGTGATGATGGTGAAAAGGGGCGAATTGACGGTGGGATATTTGCTGTTTTTCTATGGAGTTTCATGGGGGTTGTTCTGGCCTATCGCGGTGTTGAGTATTACCAGCGCGTGGATTCAGATGCTTCGGATTTCGTGCGAGCGCGTTTTGGAAATTCTTGATGAGCCGATTATCATCGCGGATCGGCCCGACTCCAAACCCCTGGAGAGCTTCACGCATGAAATCACTATTCGGGATTTATCGTTCCGATATTCCGAGAAGCATCCGGCGGCGTTACAGGACATTAATTTGACGATCCGAAAGGGTCAGAAAATTTGTTTGATGGGGTCGTCGGGTGCGGGCAAGAGTACGCTGGGCGTTCAACTGCTTCGATTGTATGATCCGACCTCCGGCCATATCGTTGTGGATGGGGTGAACTTAAAGGATATCAAAATTTCGAGCTGGCGGCAGCGGATTTCCTGCGTTCCTCAGGAGCCGATCTTATTTTCGGGAACCTTGGCGAGCAATATTCTCTATGGGAATTCCGATGCGACCCGCGAGCAGATGATCGCCGCGGCGAAGGCGGCGGAGATTCACGATTTTATTGAATCCCTGCCGGAAAAATATGAAACGGTGATCGGTGAAAACGGGATGCGACTTTCAGGCGGGCAAAAGCAGCGTATCAGTCTGGCTCGGGCGCTGGTGACCGATCCGGATATTCTTGTGCTCGACGATTGTACCAGTGCGTTGGACGCGGAGACCGAGTCTCGGATTCAGCGGACGTTCAAAAATTCGCTGTCGGGTAAAACGGTGATCATGATTTCGCATCGTGTTTCCGCGGCATCCAATGCGGATATGGTGGTGGTGCTCGATCATGGTAAGATCGTGGAAACGGGCGTACATCAGGAACTCTTCGAGAAGAAGGGGTATTATTGGGGACTGGTGAAAGATCAGCTTTCTCAGCATCATATTTTACCGACGCCTGATCCATGTGATGAGAAATCCAAGTGTGCAGCGGCGTAAGTGTTTTAGCGTGATGGACGCGATCGTTATTGAACGCAGGCAATGGGGCAAGAAGCGTTCGAGGACGATTATCGACGAAATTGAACGGGGGATTGGCCCATGTGTTTGCGGAACAGTCTGCTAAAGTACAGGGGATCC
>JAAZAW010000373.1 GCA_012514125.1 Phycisphaerae bacterium
ACCGACTATTCATCATAGTAATCGTAACGGAGCACTAGGATATTTAAAGGAACAACGTTAATACTCGACAACCACAATATCATACAAAACCAATCCAATATTTTTAATCGTCACACATTCTTCAGATATACTGATATTCAAATTCTTGTTTTCTCTCAGAGCAAATATTCTGCGAGGCTTTGTGCCTATATGTAACATCAATTGGATATCTTGCACCGGGAAGAACTGGCAAACTGGACGACCATCTACAGAATTATTAATCAAATGGATCAATAAACGGGAAGGCTGACGGAAGACTTCCATGCTGACACTCGTCGGAGCGTCCAACTCGACCAGAGAAGTTCCCCGCAGGTACTCGATCGCCTGGATCATCCGCTGCCGGCAACTGATCATTCCCGTTTTGGCATAAAAGTGTCCTATCGCTTCGGGATAATAGATCACTTTTCCCTGACCAAAGGATTGTATCAGCATCGCCGGATGCTTTGATAATGAAGTGAGCGGTGCATAGAAACTAAGAATCGGTTCATGAAATACCGCGGGCGTCTGCACATCAGTTCGGGGCTGAACTTTCAGGGCATAGGGGCCGCGTTCGATTCGAGTTTCTTCCTTCCAGTTCAAGGCAGATTGAATAAACTGACTATAGTTTTCTCCCATCATCACCGGAAAAACACCCTCGACCTTCTCAATGCCCAGAAGATCAAAGAGCTGATCCGTGAAGGCCCCTTTTTCGTCGTAAAAGCCTGCTTCAAACGACGCCAGGAGAGTCCCGCCCTGCTGAACAAAGCGTTTGAGGGCCTCGGCATCGCTGCAACTCAGGCAGGCGACATCCGGCAAAACGACGGTTTTGTATTTCGCAAGTTTCTCGTCCGTCAACTGGCCGTCGAGCAGAATATCGAACAGAACATGTTCCTGCGTCAGGATGTGGAAATAGCCTTTATACGCTAACGCCACCAGCTCTTCGCACAATGATTTTCGTGCCTGCCAGTCGATAATCTTCTCGCCTTTTTGCCCGACGATGAGGTTCTGCTCTTTACCCGGTCCAAGCTGTTCGTAGATGTTTTCAAGTGCGGAAACGTAATTGCGGCCCGTCCGTTTGGAAAACAGGATCGCGACCTGGGCCACCGATTGCGTTTGCTTAAAATATTCCTGGTGGGTATCCTGGAACGACCAGAGTTCCTGAACCGGACGATAACTTTCAGGCTGGGAAGTCAGGGACGGCTGCATAAACGCCAGCCAGCCGTTCGTGCCCGAGGCCATCGTCTGAACCAATGCCAATTGCACCTCGCCGGCCGGCAGATTCAGGTAATGCCATGCGCCATTCATGTAATGCGTAAAGACCACCGCCGGGTTATCTGAAGCCCGCAGAAATTTACCGGTCATGAGTGTATCGTAAAGATTTGCAGCATAAGCATAATGAAAAAAGGATTCGGCACCGTTAAAGGTTTGAAACGGAGCCAGTTTTTGATTGTCGATCCCGCATCGCCAAGTAGCGGGAGACCAACTGCCCGCGTTCAAAAAGATCACACCCTCCGGATTGACCTGCCGAACCGCCTGCTGGGCATCGGCCAGGAACCTCGCCAGGGAATCTTCTCGAAATTCCAGAAAGTCCCGCCACAGGGGGTCCTGCCAGTTTTCCTTCGGGATATCCTGCCCGAATTTGTTCTTGAACTGCCGGCGACACGATGGGCAGGAACAACAATCCGGATAGATGAGCGGACCATCAAGAAACACGCCGTCAATCCCGGTCTTCATCGCTTCCCGGATCAACCCAAAGGCCCACTGCCGCCACGGGCTGTTGACGCACAAGGTGGTCCCACCTCGATAAAGCGGATTGATCCTACCGTAAGGTCGGCCGTCGCTCTGAATCTGTTCCCAGTCCGGATGGCGATCCCCAAAGGAATAGTCGTACCAGTGCATGTTCAGATACGACAGGACATGAATCCCGTGTTTATGGGCGATGGGGGTATAGGTTCTCAGAAAATCGAAGTTTTCAAAACCGCGACAGCGTTCATAGCCTTCAGCGGCGAAAGTGGTCTGATAGGCCTTTCCATCAACGCTCAAAGAACCGACAATCCACTCGCAGTTGATCTGCCACTGGTCTTTATGACTCCGTGCCAATTGTTCCAGGTCTTCATTCAGAACAGAAGAGAAATGTGGGGTAAAATCCACGCGCAACATGCGTACCGGTTGCTGCCACCAAGGTATTGTAGGAGTTGTCATTTTCATTCATCCTGTTCTAAAATCTGATTTGTTTATCTGGATTGTGCCAAGGCAAAGACCTGATACACCATTTCGGTCCCCTTGAATCCGGCGTAGTCACTAACTCCATAGAGTTAACAATTTAATTTCATGTTCATGGGCATTTTCTAAAAAAATCTTTTGTGATTTTATCCTTTTTTCGCAGATTTACTATGAATGTCAACAAATATTTTTTCATTGTTTATTTTAGTACTACTACTCCGTCAAAGCTAATTTTGTGGATATAGTCGCTTCAATTTGACTCTCGCCTCTTTGCTGGTAAACTGCCAGTCCACCGATTTTTGCCCGGCATTACGTCGTTGGTACCAGCCCAGGGTCTCTTGGCTCAATTGCCCCAGATCTCCTATCCGTTGCTGTAAACACTGCCGCGTCAGCAAACTCAATTCGATCTCCGCCACATTCAACCAACTACCGTGTTTCGGCGTATAATGA
>JAAZAW010000374.1 GCA_012514125.1 Phycisphaerae bacterium
AACCCACTGTCGTTTCTGACAGAAAATTTGCCGTGATGGTTGGAATTTATGTGTTATGGCTGGCGTTTTTGACGGTTGTGGCGATCATGCGCAAGATGGGATGTTGAACATGAGGCAACTTGAAAGCCACAGCCGGCGTGCCAGGCGGGTTTCGGTTGAAATCGCGGGCATGACGTTCACCTATTTCTGGAGTCGGCTTGTGGTTTGCGCTATCGTCGGAGTTTTGATGTGGCTGGGATACTGGTGGGTGGGGTTGCCCTGGGCTTGGGCGTGGGGGATTATCATCGGTCTGGCCAATACAATTCCGATGCTGGCATTGGTGGTGGGGTTGTTGCCGAGTCTGATTCATGGATATCTTCATTTCGGCGACCTGCTTCATCCCATTTATTTGACGGCGATTTTCATGATCGTACAATTGCTTGACGGATTTGTGCTCTCGCCCCTTATTCAGGGAAAAATGGTGGGATTGCATCCGGTCACGACGCTGATTTTACTGACACTCGGTTCGATGATCTTCGGTTTTCTGGGCTTGATTCTCGCCATTCCCCTCGCCATTGCCCTTAAGATCATCTTCCGTGAATATTTTCGACCTCGCCCCGTTCATCATCATCGCGGCCAGGTCAAACACATCGACGTCGAGCAGGTCGATCATAAAGAATAAGTCCATTTATCGACGCAATGATTTTACACAGGGAACATTCTGAACACAATTTTTGTCTATCGGCCAAACTTGTTTCGAGTGTCTTCCGAAGGCTGTGAACAGGTCTTTTCTCCTTCGGACCGACAGGTTTCCACGTCGGTATTTTGAATAAATTCGATCAATGCCTGCGCATTTTCCGTCCAGCATCGCTCGGTGCTTCGACATCGCGCAAATTCGAGCGTCACAATCGGAATCTGCCGTTCAATCCCCGCCCAGGTTCCCAAACTTCCCGGCGTCGGATACCCCATGGTCTTAAGCAGCGGATATCCATTTTTTTCACACAACCGGCGAGCCAGTTGCTCTGCGGGACCGTCATAATTATTCCCATGCCGCCCTTCGGCGATGGAATGCAGCGTTAAAATCCGGTCAGGCTTGAATCGTTCAATCAGTTTCGTCAAAGCCTGCGTTTCCGGTTCGCTATTGGGGGATAATCCTCCGAACGCATTGTCTCGTTTCGTCAGTCGCCAGTTGGCGGCGGGCAGATTCCGATTAAGGTCCACTCCGTTGGCGTTGACGCGGGAATTTGCCGCCAGCCCGTCAGGATTAACTTCAGGCACAACGGCCACATATCGATTCACGTACAAATGGGGATTTTTTTGCAGTTCAGCCACCAGTCGATGCGCCGTTGTGGCGCCGGTCGGTTCATTGCCATGCGTTCCACCCAGAATCAGAACCTTCTCAACGTTCGGCTTGAGGTTCATCGAGTCCTCGAAACTTTCGGTATGCACAAAAAGGTATAAATAAATATCACGCCCCTGAACCGATCGGCCGATGACGCAACAGCGGCTTATGGGCAAGAATTCCATTTTCGAAGGGGCTGTCTGCCGGACGTCGTGAGCCGTAATTCCCGGCGATTCAACCCTCTCTTCGGCGATGGGCACAGGATGAATCGATTGGCTGCAACCCACCAGTGACACCAGAATTATTCCAACCGATATAAATTTCGCTGAATATTGGGTACTCAGGAATGTAAACCATTTTGTCATATCAAGCCGATCTCCAACCCCTTACAAAGCAACCCTCTATTTGCATCATTTTGCCCGCCCAAGCGTTATACCCGTCGAAATAAACCTTGTCAACCCCGGATTTTTTGCACAGTTTCTCTATATTACCCAAAACACTCAAAGACCTTCCAGCAAAGAAATAAGCTTGAAATTTCCTTTTTTGCTTGACACCGGAAGCCAAAAATCTTATCAAATACTATTTACACAAGGAGCTTGCGGTGCCGACGCGGTGTTGCAGGCTTTTTTTGAACTTCGGTTCGACAGAAAGTAATTATTATACTGCTGACGTCCGGGGCGGCCTATAATATGTAATTTGGAGAGTAACTATGTTACCAGCAAGAAAAGTATCGAAACAACGAACTCGGCAACGTCGTTCGCATCATGCGCTTAAGCCGATCAACCTGGCGCCGTGTGGAAATTGCGGCCATGCCAAGTTGCCTCATGCCGCTTGCAAGAACTGCGGGTATGTCAATCCCCGTACGAAGATTCAACTTCAAGAGGCTCAGGAGGCCTGAGAATGCGTTTGGCCATCGATGCCATGGGCGGCGATTACGCGCCCAAAGAAATTGTCGCCGGAGCGGTTCTGGCGTTGGACTTGCTCACCGAAGATGATCGCCTGGTCCTCATTGGTCAGGAAGATCGTATTCGGACCGAATTCGCTGCGCTGGACCAATGGAATAATGATCCGCGAATTGAAATCGTCCATACTCGCGATATTATCGAAATGGGCGATCATCCCGTCGAAGCCCTTCGCCAAAAACGCGATAATTCCATCAGCCGAATGGCCCAGATGGCCGCTGACGGTGAAGCCGACGCAGTGATCAGTGCAGGAAACACCGGCGCCTGTGTCGCTGCCTGCCAAATGAAAATTCGTCCGATCAAAGGTGTCAGCCGACCTGGTATCGCGGTGGTTATCCCCTCGTTTGCCGGTCCGATCATCATGTGCGACGTCGGTGCCAACCCCATGCCCAAACCGCACCATCTTCATGAATACGCCTTGATGGCATCGATCTATTACAAGTGCTTGTTTAAAACCGAACGCCCGAAAGTGGCGCTGCTCAATATCGGTGAGGAAGACGATAAGGGAAATCCTTTTGTCCGACAGGTACGCGACCTGATCAAACCCGATCCGCGTCTGAATTATGTCGGATATGTCGAAGGACGAACACTATTGGCGGGCGCCGCCGATGTGGTCATCTGCGATGGATTTGTCGGAAACGTCGTTCTCAAACTCATCGAAGGTCTTACCGACGGCCTGACCAAGGCCTTGTTCCAGACCCTCGAACACAAGGATCCTAAAACACTCGAAGTTCTTGGTCCAATCCTTAAAGAAGCCTGCCAAAAGCACGATTACAGTGAACACGGCGGGGCACCCCTTATCGGTGTGGACGGTATCTGCATCATCTGTCATGGTGTAAGTAATCGACGCGCCATCCGAAACGCGATCGCCCTGGCTTTAAGTCTTGCCAGGAGCAACGTCAATCAACACATCGTTGAATCAATCAACAATATACCGGACTCTTCGACGGATTGTGCCTGTCGCACCGCCTAGAGTACCTGAATCAGTGAGAAAGGGTTTAATAACGAATGGCGAATATTGGAGCTGCGATTATTGGTACGGGAAGTTGCCTGCCGGAAAAAGTTCTCACAAACTTCGATTTTGAAAAAATCCTCGATACCAGCGATGAATGGATTACAACCCGAACCGGCATCAAAAAACGGCACGTTTGCTCCGATGAAGAAAGTACGGTTGATATCGGCGTCAAAGCCGCCCGGGCCGCCCTGGACAGCGCCTGTCTGACACCCGACAAAATCGATTTGATCATCACCGCCACCTTCACCCCCGATATGCCCCTGCCCTCCGCTTCATGCCTGATCCAGCAAAAATTAGGTATCAAAAATTGCGGCGCTTTCGATCTTGCCGCCGCCTGTAGCGGATTCATCTATGCCCTGTCCACCGCAACCCAGTTCATCAAAACGGGTGTCTATAAAAATGTCCTTGTCATCGGCGCCGAAGCCATCACGCGGTTCACCGATTACAAAGATCGCGGCAGTTGCATCCTCTTCGGAGATGGAGCCGGTGCGGTAGTGCTCTCTGCCGTTAACGAAACCGATCGCGGGGTCCAATATACCAAACTCGCCGCCGACGGCGAAGGTTGGCCGTTGCTCTTTATCCCCGGCGGCGGCTCCAAAAAACCAGCCTCCGCCGCCACCCTCGAAAACCGCGACCACTACATCAAAATGCAGGGACGCGAAATCTACAAATTCGCCGTTACCAAAATGCAATCGCTCATCGAAGACGCCATGCAACAGTGCAACCTTACCGTCGACGATGTAGCCATGATTGTCCCTCATCAGGTCAACCAGCGCATCATCGACTCCGCGTGCAGCCATCTGGGTTTCCCCGGCGAAAAAGTCTTCGTCAATATCGATCAGACCGGCAACACCTCGTCTGCCTCGATCCCCATCGCCCTCGACCAGGCCATGCAATCGGGAAAAGTCAAAAAAGGCGACACCATCATCATGGTAGCCTTCGGCGCAGGCCTGACCTGGGCCTCCTCCGTCATTAAAATGTAAAATCACTCTATTTGTTATTTCGACAAAACTCTTCGGATGGTGGGTTTTCCGAAGCCCACCATTTTATTTTTCGAATATCATCGGCCGATAAACAACTCGCTGCTTCTTAAATTCCTTCACCGTCCGCATCGCCAAATATTTCGCCTCGGAAAATTCTTGACACAATTGCGAAATAATCGTTTCACATTCTCCACGAGTACGTCCATGGATCATCGTATAAATCGACCAGGGCCAATCGGAATAACGTGTTCGTCGATAGCAGTGCGTAATAACACCGATGCCTTTGATTCGCTCAACAAATGCCTCAATCTGATGCTCCGGTATCTGCCACACGCAAAGCATATTTTCAATAAACCCAATTTTCCGATGCCGCCACGTCACACCAAATCGTCGAAGAATTCCCAGTTCTTTCAATGTATTCCCGCACGCCAGCAGTTCCTTCACCGTCATCATCGCCCCCGATTCGCCCCCTGAGCTTATCGAAGGAACATTGACATCAAATCGTTTCGACAGACTCGGTGCCTGAAAGTTCAATTTCTCCAGAAGTGTTTCAAACGGATGCTCCGTAAGCGGCAACCCTTGCTGCAAAATCTCAATCGCCGCCGCCAATCGTTTTTGCATCGCTGCATCAAGCGTATCGAACGCTGTATTCTTTACCGACGGTTCCGGCAGAGCTTCATTCGACAATCGGAACGAAATTTTATAGGGCCGAATGGTATCGAATCGCCGCATCGGCACACCCGTCTTTTGCGACAATTCGTCAATCGCGCTAACCAGCGATTCTTCCCCCCCAGCCGCCGCCAGCGTAAACCATAAATTAAAAACCACATGATCTCGCAGGTAATTATGTGAAACCCCTTCATGCCCAGAAACAATCCCCGCCACTTCCTCAAGCCGATCTTCCGGCACACTCGCCGCCATCAGCGTCGTCTTGTATCCCAGCATCGCCGCATTAAAAATCGGTCCGATCTCGCGAATCAACCCCAGATCGAAAAACCTCCGAACCTCCGCCAACAACTCCTTGCCGCTGCGGCCGATTTGTCGCCCCTGCAACGACCATAACTCCTCATCAAACGGCAGATCGTACAAAAGTTCCACCAATGACTGTGAAACCATTTTATCCGATTCTCTGTTGACTCCGTCGCTCCATTCGTTCATCGATTTACCTGGCAAACCGGGCCAGCAACTTTTTGAAGTAACCCGAAATCACACTCGGCGGCACATTCGCCAACTCAGGCTCCAGAACGTCCTGCATCGCCATCTGTTCAACAATCCGTTTGGCCGCCGAACCGCCCGAAGCGATCTGTTCCGCACGCTGTTCCGCCGTTTCGAGATTTCCCCTCGACATCAAGACCAGATATTGCCCCACCATAGCCCTGACATCCGTACCACTCGACCCTCCCACTGCCGTCTGCGATCTCGGCAATTCCGATTCCGAATCTGAAATCGGCAACGCTCCGCCAGTCGGACTTGCCTGCCCGCCAGGCTGCTCCGGGGCTTCTTTATGATCGTTAAGCTGTTGTTGAACCCTGAATGTCTCCCGCAGCAATTGCTGTCGCCGTCGTTCTTCGTTCGGATCTTCCGGCGCCAGTGGAATTTCTTCCAACTGATCCGGTGGCGAGGGAATAAAAACCCGCTGCTGACAGTGTGGACACTTCCCCGCCTTGCCGCCGAATTCATCCGGTGCCGAAATCTTCTTTTCGCAATGTTCACAGTGAAAAACAATCGTCATAATCAACTACCTCAAAAAACACCTCAAGCTTTCAACTTCTTCTAAAGCCGTTCCTTGGTATAACTGTAATTCCCCGGCAACTCGATCCACAATTGACTCTCGGGAATACCCGTATTGATTTGAATCTCTTTGAAATTCGCCGTGATAATATTCGAGTGCGTATCATGTGAAATCACCCGTACCGGCAACGCCCGTTTCCGCTCCACCCAAAACTCAAGCTTCTTATATTTTTTCACAAATCGACTGTCTTTTTTCGGCACCAAAATCAAATGGTCGGTCTCCGCCGGGTCGTCCTTGTCGGGCTTGGCCAATGTCACATCGAATTCCTTCAAAATCTCCGACTTCTTCTGTCCAAACGGCAGCGGAAAAGGCCCTTCACCCAATTTGAACGCATCGAATTTTTCATCCGCCGCGACCACTTCCCGATCGATCGCACTTCGGGTATGCTCGCGAATCTCCCTGAGCCACTTGCCGTCGAAACAAAACCATTCCTTCTGATTAAGTTTCAAATCGTCATGCACCAGTGTATCGAAATGAATCATGAACTTCGGCTCTTGCCCGTTTTGTGCGCTTCGATATCGAACAACTCCCGACTTGGTCTGCCGATCGTCCGGAATAATCTGATAAAGCTCGTGAGTCACCTTCGCCGTAAGGTCCCTGATCCCCTTACCCGAATTTTCCAACCGGTCGAGTATCGCATCCACCTTCGGATCCACCGACTTTACTTCCTGTGTCGTCGCAGGTCTGGTGCCAGGCTGCGTCGTCACCGCCTCACCGCACGCACACAACGCCATCCCCAAAATCACACTCACACTCCACGCCCAGCCCCCCGACAACATCCTTTTCCTGGTCATAGTACCCTCCTTATATCTGAATTTCTCCAGCGGACTGTTCCGCCGATTTCCCATTTCTCATCATCAGCCGGTGTGCAACAAAACTTCCGATCGCCACCACAAACAACCCCCCTTGAATCATCGCAATCTGCTTGAGGTTCAATCCAAGCCACACCGACATACCCGCCATGATACCATATCGAACGAATCGTCCCAACCACTGAGCCAAAAAATATTTTCCCAACGGATATCCCGACAAAATCGCCAGCCACCTCACCGGGTCCGCCGGAACCGGCACAATGTTCAAAACCACCTGCAACATGAAAGGCCACGTCTGAAACTGCTTTTCCGACCAGCGATAAACCCGTGTCTCACGAATTTTGTGCGCCTTGCCCAGTCGCAACAAATACGCAAGCGTATGATATTCATTCAAATGCGAAACCGCCGATCCAAACGCTCCGACTCCCGCCACCATAAAAATCCTCATCCCCGTCGGCAGCATCGTCAACCCATCGTTCGGCGACGCCAAAAACAAAACAAACCACACCGTCGGCAACGGCACATACGTGCACGCAATCGCAAAATAAAATACATACAAACAAATCAACCAAATCGTCCGGCCCCATTCCCCGCCGCCCGTACTATAACACGAAAACCCCCAGTGACTCCCGATCGTCACAGCCGCCAGAAATAAACAAAAAAACGCGAACCACCGCCGCATGTGCAACCCGTCGTCGGTCCGTTGCGGCGTCGCGATCAAATAACGCACAAACTGTCTATTCCACGATTCGTCCATCTTTCATCTTCACCAGCCGATCGACTCGCCCAACCAACTCCGGGTTGTGCGTCACCATGATAATCGTCTGACCATATTCCTTATTATACGACACCAGCAAATCCATAATCCTTGCCGTGTTCTCACTATCCAGATTTCCCGTCGGCTCATCCGCCAGTAAAATCGCAGGCCGATGAATCATCGCCCTGGCAATCGCCAACCGCTGCTGTTCGCCGATACTCATCTGCTGAGGCTTATGCCGACTTCGCTCCGACAATCCCACCGTTGCCAGCACCTCTTTAATCTGCGCATCCGAAGCCTGCGCCCCTCGAATCTTGAACGCCAATCTGAGGTTATCTTCCGCGCTCAAAATATCAAGTAAATTGAATCGCTGAAAAACAAATCCGATCCTCTCGCGTCGAACCGCCGTCCGTTGCGACTGATTCAACGACATCGTATCAACCCCCTCCAGCATCAATTCTTCCGCGTTGTTCGCCGTCTGCATCAATCCCAGAATATGCAGCAGCGTACTCTTGCCGCACCCGCTCGGACCCATCACAGCCACAAACTCCCCCCTGCGAATATCCAGATCGATATCATGCAGAACAGACAAACTCGAATGATCGAAAAAATAACTCTTATTCAGCTTCCTTGCCCGTAAAACCGTCGCCGCGTTCTTATCCTGATTCATCGTCAATTCCATTCTATTCATATCCCAACGCTTCCAGCGGGTCCTGCCTCAACGCGCAATACCCCGGATAAATCGCACTCAACAATCCCCCCAACACGCCCACCGCCACCGCCAGCCCGATCCACTGCCCCTGAATATCTACCGTCAACAAAGGCCGAAAATGCTCAATCGCCGCCTTAGCCCCAAACGCCATCCCCACACCACCCGCCGTCCCCGTCAGCGAAATAATCATCGCCTCCAGAATCGTCTGACTCATAATATAAAAACTCTTCGCCCCCATCGACCGCAAAATCCCGATCTCCCGCCGACGTTCGAGCACCATCGTATAAATCGTCACCATGATAAACAAAAATGACACCACCAGCACCACTCCGCTGGCAATATTGATATACACATAAATCGACCGAAAACTATCAAACAGCATCCGATCATAATCGCTCAGCGACGCCACCTTCTGATGCGTCGCCCCCTCGATCGCCTCCGAACAGGTCCGCAAACCGATCTTTCCTTCCTCCGAATGATGATCCTCCGTCACCGCTACCGTCGAATCGAGCTTCACAAAAAACAAACTCGACCTCGCCACACCTCCCGTCTCAATATGTCTCACCACCTCAAGCGGTGCGAACACCCGTCCCGCCGACCCCGCCTCCACAATCCCGCAAATCGTAAACTCCCTCCCCAAAAACAAAATCTTCTCCCCAACACGATATTTCCCCGCCTTCGCCAGCCGATTATCAATAATCAACTCACACGCCTTCGCCAATTTCTCTTCCGACACCGCGTCCGGATGATATTTCTCCCCCATCTCTTTCTTCAAATCGTCCACATACTTCCTGAACGCGTCCCCCTCATCGAACAATCGACCCTCCAACAGCGGATGTCCCTTCGAAAACGCGCCGAAGTGATCCCGATTCACCGCAAACACCCGCTGCTGTTGCCCAGCCATCTTCGGCATAATCGACAAATAAACCGGAATCACCTCCCGAACAATTTTCCGTCCGTCAACCGTCACCGCCGCGATTTTTTCAATATATTTATCCGAAAGCGGCGCTCCTTCCGAAAAAATCAACGAACTTTGCGACGGCAACACGATCAATTCCGCATCGATCCCTTTGACTCGTTGTGCCACCTCGCCCAGCGTCCCATGCGACATTGCCAGCATCGTCACCAGCATCGCCACTCCAATCGCCACCGCCAGCGCCGCCAGCACGCTTCGCAATTTCCGATGTTTAATATTCGCCCAAGCCAAGCCTGTCATAAAATCATCTCTCCAAAACCCATAATTCTAACATCATATTATCGTCCAAACCCCAAAAATCTCGATTTTTCGCAACACAACAAAGCCAACCTCTCTCCACCCCCACTTTCTCACCTTCTCACCTTCCCACCTTCCCACTTTCTCACCTTCTCACCTTCTCACCTTCACCCTTCTCCCTCTTCCTTGGCGTCTTAGCGGCCCCTCCCCTCCGTCATTCCCGCGCAGACGGGAATCCAGAAAACCACTCCACCAGCTGAAAAACTCAAAAAATCGACCAAAAATTTGCATTTTCATAAAAAATATGTTATATTTA
>JAAZAW010000375.1 GCA_012514125.1 Phycisphaerae bacterium
CCCATCCACCACCGTCAGCACCACCAGCAAATCCGCCCGAGCCATATTCGCCACCAGCGTCGCGATCAGATCGTTATCGCCGAAACGAATCTCATCCACCGCCACCGTGTCGTTCTCATTAATAATCGGAATCGCCCCAAGCCGATTCAGGGCTTCGAGTGTCCGTTCAATATTGATATAACGCCGACGATCCTCAAAATCCGACCGCGTAATAAGCACCTGCCCCGCGTGAAGCTTCCGCTTCCAAAGCGCCTTCTCAAAAAGCTGCATCAGTTTTCCCTGTCCCACTGCCGCCGCCGCCTGCAATACCGATAACTCCTTGGGCCGACCCGGAAGTTCCAGCATCCCCACGCCCGCTCCGATCGCACCACTGGAAACGACCACAACATTCTTCCCCGTCTCTTTAAGCTTCCAGACCTGGCCTGCCAGTGAAGCAATCAACGTATCGTCGAGTCGGCCTTTCTCATCAGCCAACACATTCGTCCCCACCTTAATCACCAGGGTCCTGGCTTTGCGAACAATCTTCTCTCTCACGCACGTACTAGGCATTTTTCCAGACCTTCATTTGACCTTGTATTAAAGGTAACTCTCAACGCACCAACTTCTAACTATTACATCATCTTCGGCGTCGCAATCGCATTCTCCGACGCATCGTACTCCATTCCCAATAGCTTGCACACATACCCCACCGTCTTCATCGTCGCGCCCTGGTTGGACACCACCACATCTTTCGCGGCCTGCGACATATTTCTTAATTTCACCTTGTCCTCAAGAATCTGTCCGATCGCGCTCGCCAGCTTTTCCGGACTATCCACCATTACCGCGGCTCCCGAAGAAATCAATTTCTGTACCGCGTCCGCAAAATTATCCACATGAGGTCCCACCACGATAGGCTTACCCAACGCCGCCACTTCCATAACGTCCGATCCGCCCATCGGCACCAGCGTCCTGCCCACAAACACAATGGTCGAAAGCGTATAAAACTTCCGTAATTCACCCATCGTATCGCCAAGCTGCACCACAGGCCTTGCCGCGACAAATCGACCGGGCCCTTCACTGCCGTCCGGAAACTCACTTCGGCGAACCGCGTGAAAGCCCCGCGACGAAATCAATTTCGCCACATGGTCGAAACGTTCGGGCTTTCGCGGAATAATCGCCAACTGCAAATCGCTCCATCGCGACCGTAACTGCTGATAGCAGCGAATCACCGTCTCCTCTTCCATATCGTCGCCCGTACTCCCCGCCACCAATAGCGGGCTGTTCGTATCGATCCCCATGGCTTTTGCCAGCGACTCCTGCGACGGAACCGTCTCGCCGATCATCGCTCCATCCCACTTGAGAGATCCCGTTGCTACAAGTTTATGCCGCTCGACCCCCATTTGTGCAAATCGATTCAAATAAATCTCATCCTGCGTCAATACCATCGTCAATTGCCGGAAAATATACCGTGTGATCGGCCCCAGCAATCCATACCGCCGCGATGAGCGTTCTGTGATTCGGCCGTTCGCCACCATCACCGGCACTTGCTTTTCGTTCGCCAGCGACAGCAAGTTAGGCCAAACCTCCAGCTCCATCAAAATAATCAGCGCCGGCCTGAGCCGTTCAATCGCCCGTGAAACACAAAAACTGAAATCAAAAGGCGAGAAAAAAACATGCTCCGCCCCGAACAAACTCACCGCCCGATTATAGCCCGTATCCGTATTCGTACTGACAAACACCTCGTGCATCGGCAACTGCCGACATATTTTTTCGATCATCGGCTTCGCAGCGTTCACCTCGCCCATACTCACCGCGTGGACCCATATCGCAGGTCTCTCGCCGTAGCGCTTCGGTACAATCCCGAATCGATTTTCCCATCCGCGACGATATCGCTGTTCAAAAATCATCCGATAAAGCGCGATCGGCAAAAAGACCAATCCCGCCAGCACATATCCAATATTCGCCGCCCAGCGAAGTAAATAGTTCATCGAAAAAACCTCTGATTGATCTCCGGGTAGGGCAGGCCATGCCCGCCATCTTCTCTGGTTTCTGTCTTCTGGAGGATGCGTCTCAACGCACCGTCGTTTCAACCAATTTCTTTCATCCAATGCTACTATTCCAGCTCAACGTTAGCAAGCGGAAACCCCTTCGGCTTTCCTCAGGATCCGAAACGAGGACACGATTCAAGCAAAACCACATAAGTTATATTAATAAATGCCGGCCGTTATTCGCTCCGGCAAAGGCCGAAAAAAATAAGGATAAATTTTATCAAATACAAAGTTTTTTAGAAAGCTCCGTAATCGTTTTAAATCGTTATGATATAACAGAATAAAGTTTCCGTAGTTCTCCCGTAACATTATTATTTATTGCCTTAGATGATAAAACAGGGTCAACTTACGTAAAAAGACGATCGACAAAACGGAAATGTCGATCGAAAAAAGCCGAAAATCGATCGAC
>JAAZAW010000376.1 GCA_012514125.1 Phycisphaerae bacterium
CATCAAAATATTAATCCAAAAAAGTGCGAAAGTTTACTGTTAGTGAAATTACAACAGGCGGTCAATAGAGATTTTTTAGCGGGAAAGGGGTAAAATATGACAAAAATCATGTAGCGTAACATTTACCAGGTGGTTGTCATATCCCCATCGAGAAAGTAAGATAACCCAAATGTCAAAAGATGAAAAATACGAAAAATCGTTCAAACGTCAGGATCGAAATAGAAAAGTTTCAAAAAAATCCGGTGATTTCGACCGAAATAAACCAGCCAATCGCCGGAACCAGCGAGAAGAAAGCGATGAGACCGAACCCGGGGGTTCGTCCCGCCCACAGGTTCCGGATGTGCCGATTCCTGAAGGGGTTCCAGTCGCCCACCTCAAAAGTGCCCATTACAACACCTTCCTCTACCGCAAAATGATCTCGCACATCGAAGGCAATGCCGCCGACGGCGACTTGATCGCAGTGCGTGATAAGTATAACCGTTTTTTTGGGTGGGGCTTTTATAACAGCCGATCTGAAATCCTCCTTCGCATGTTCAGCCGGGAACCCGACATGCCGACCGACGAATCCATCTGTCGGCGCATCGCCGACGCGGTACGCATGCGCCGAGAGATTTTCAAACTCGACCAAACCACCGATGCCTATCGATTGGTCCATGCCGAAGGAGACGGCCTGACAGGGTTGATTGCCGATAAGTTCGGCGAATATGTCGTCATCGAGCTTTTCAGCCTCGCCATGTTCCGCCGGATCGATCTGATCGAAGATGCCTTCATTGACGCCGGCCTTTCGATCAAAGGATTCCTGTTAAGGGTCGATAAATCCATTGCTCAACAGGAAGGCATCGTCATCGGCAAACGCCATGAACCCAAAGTCGAAAAAATAATCGTCAACGAACAAGGGGTGCGTTTCGCGGTAGACCTTCGCCGAGGGCACAAAACAGGCTTTTTCTGCGATCAACGGGAAAATCGTCTGGCCCTGACAAAATTCACACCCGGCAAACGGGTACTCGATGTCTGTTGTTATACGGGCGGCTTTGCCGTCTACGCCGCCGCTCTAGGCCAAGCCGCCCAGGTTACCGGTGTCGATCTCGATGAAAATGCCCTTGTCGTCGCCGAAGAAAACGCCGCCCTCAACAACGCAACCATTGAATTCACCCACTCCGACGCGTTTAACTACCTTCGTCAAGCCGCCCGGGAAGGCCGCCAGTGGGACATCGTCATCGTCGATCCCTCAAAATTCGTCCCTCGTCGTACAGCCCTCGAACAGGGGCTGCACAAATACGCCGATCTCAATCGTCTTGCCGCCGGCGTCGTCGCTCCGGGCGGCATGATGATCACCTGTTCGTGCAGCGGACCGGTCGATCCGGCCACCTTCGTCGAAACCGTCGGACGAGCCGCACGCTCCGCCAACCGCACCATGCAGATTTTCCGCCAGACCGGCGCAGGCCCCGACCATCCCTATCACGCCGACACCCCCGAAGGCCAATACCTCAAGGTCGTCTGGTCAAGGCTAATCTAAAAAAATGAATCATAGCGCGTTGATTCGATCGATCAACACGGGAATCTCGGCAAGTGTCTCAACCTGATACGTCCAGCGATCAGGCTTGACACGTTTTTTCCTGTGTGTGGTTTTCATCGCGGCGAAAAGCCCCGCTCCGCGCGCCCCGCGAATATCGGCAGGATACGAATCCCCCACAAATAACGCCTCCTCAGGCCTGATCTCCAACAAATCCAGCGTATGATGAAAAATCTCGGGCCGGGGTTTCTTCAAACCAAACTGGCACGAATAAACCCTCAGCGGAAAAAACCGCAAAAGATTTTCCTGCTCCAAATGACGGTCCAGGGCGCTAGGTGGAATGAACGTGTTGGAAACAATCGCCAGTTTAAGCCCCCGCCGAACGCATTCTTCAAGCATCGCCGTCGCATGCGGATCGATCACCGCCTGCTGTGCCAAGGGCTTATACCACTGCCACGCCAACTCATCATATTGATCGTCCGGAATAAACAACCCCATCCGTTCCGCACATCTTTTCAGGACATGAACGCTGTTGAATTCCCTGCCGGTGATCATGCTCTTGAGATACGCCCACCGAATCGCCCAATGCTGATAAAAATGATACAACCGGAATTTCGGCGGGGTCAATTTCAGGTCTTTCTGAACAAAAATATACGTTTCGCGGGCACCAAGATAAAAGGCTTCGAGCACATTGACGTGCCGAAAATTAATCAACGTATCACCAAGATCACAAAGCAACGCTTTGATCATATCGACCGCAAAACCTCCTGAACAATGATGCGAGTTCCGACCCTTCAAAAATCCAAGCTTTCCATAAAAAGAGATTCTAAAGATTCCATCCCTCCCAATCAACCTTAAAGTCCAGTCGGAAATGTAGTTACTTACAATTCCCCCTGTTTCTTCCTCATCTCTTCTTTTGATTTCCGTTGCACACTCCACAAGGGTGTGCTATATTTTTATAAAAGCACGAGGCTTGAAGCCCTCATTTTGCACAAAAAATCATTTTAGGAGAATACAATGAAACGGAGTTTTATCTACAGCTTGGTCATCGGTCTGTCCATGATGCTCGCGGGTTGCACTATGTTCCAGAAAAAAGAAACCGCCCCCGAAACAATGGAAGATACCACCATCCTTTCTCAAGTCACTCCGGAAATGCCGGAAGAAGAAGCCGTTCAACCCGCTCCGGAATATTCCGCACCGGTTGCCCCAGCAGGTCAACGAATTCATGTGGTCCAGCCCAAGGACACCATCTACAGCCTGGCTCGAAAATACTATGGCGATATGCACCAATGGCGTAAAATCTGGCAAGCCAATCAGGACCAGGTCCCTGATCCCAACAAAATTAAAATCGGTCAACGGTTGATCATCCCCGAATAATCGATTCCTTGCTGATCCCAATATAAGTATTGTCATACACAGAGACATCTCCACAGTGGGTGTCTCTGTTTTTTTACTCTCAAATACCGCAAAATCCGGTCCCTGAGCCTGCCAAAGGCACTTTTTCATCTCCTCCATGACAAGACAACGCAAAAGGCGTATAATATTCCGTCATGAAAACACTTGAAGGACTTCAAACTCCGGTACAATTCGTCAAAGGTGTCGGCCCGAAACGCGCGGAACTCTTCGCCCGCTTCGGCATCAACACCGTCCATGACCTGATCGACTTTTTCCCACGTCGATATCACTTTTTCGGCGAATTGAAAAAACTCAAGGACCTCGTCGAGGACGAAAACGCCACCGTGCTGGTGCGGATCGACGAGGTGTCGCGTGTGCTGTATCGCCGCCCTCCAAGATTGTTCGCCGCCGTCAGCGACGACACCGACAGCGGAATCGTCCGGTGGTTCAATTGCCGATTCCTCGAAGAAAAACTCAAAGAAGGCCAATGGATGCGCGTTTCCGGCAAGGTGCAA
>JAAZAW010000377.1 GCA_012514125.1 Phycisphaerae bacterium
ATGGATGTTTTCCTTTCTCTTGATTGCGGGAACAACCAATAGAAGGATACATCCTGAGCTGTATCCAGGCAAACCCTTCATACTCTGACCACGTGCAAAGCACGTGGGTTTCCAATTCACACTAAAGTCATGACCATCCCCGCCATCCTCCCTCAAAAAGCCCGGACTGGGAAGGAACAATGACTCCACTTTTCTGAAAAAAAGATCAGCCGCCGCTCCGCTCGCATCTGGCGTGCCTGGCTCACCGGAACAATGGCTCCACTTTTCTGAAAAAAAGATCAGTCCCGCCTAAGGAGAGCTTTTCGGTAAGTAAGGTTTTTACTGGTAAAATAGAACAATAAAAAACCCCGCTCGCAAGGAGAAAACGAGCGGGGGAAAGGAGAACGCATTGTTGGTTGTGTGTGTGCTGGTTAGCGTTGAATGCCTTATCTACCTTTTATACGCATGAACAACGAAAAGGTTCACAAAATTTTTTTCTTTTATTCCGCCCCGCCGTCTTGTCCGATGCGGGATTTCCCTGATGGGCAAAAGCAACCTTTCCCCTATTGAGTTGATCCATAAATTTCAATATGATTGGATAGAAACTAAATGACACGCCGTTGATGGAGCAGGAGTGGGAAGCGGTTCCTTGGACGGCTAAAGCGAATATGAGCTTGGCTTTTTATTTTTGCTCAAACAGAGGTCATTATGACCTTTTCGCTGAAATAAAGCGGGCAATGAAATTAAAAACCAAGCTCTGATAAAACGCACTGATGTTAAACCCTTGGGGAAAGAGTTTATCATCAGTGTATTTTTTTATCCAACTCCATCAGTTATACTCATCCCAGCGAAGCAATACTTTTTCCGGTTTGAGCATTCCACGCTCGAAATAACCCATCGCGATAAATCTGCCTTCCGCATAAATTCGATAGAGCTGCTTTTCTATCGGCTTGTGGGCAACTTGCGCGCATCCTTGCTTGAGCCATTGGCCGCAAACCCAGCGTTTACTGTTTTCTTTCGACAATTCCGCAATAGGATAATCGCAAACCGCCGTCTCCATCGCCAGCGTGTTCGACCAGAAGGTTTTGTTGTCCCACTGATCGATCTCCTCGAGCGTATACGCATCTTGAATCGAATAATGTCCGCTGGCAAGTCTCCTTAGCCGCGAGACATAGGCCAATGTGCCTAATTTTTCGGCGATATCCACAATCAGACTTCGAATATAGGTTCCCGATGAAACGTGAACCTCAAGCTCAAACTCCGGAAACGAAAAATTCAGAAGTTTCATTTCATAAATATCAACAGGTCTGGGATTAAGCTTGGGAACTTGCCCTGAACGCATCTGCTTGTAGGCGGAAATTCCCTTGGTTTTGATCGCGGAATATGCTGGCGGCATCTGATCGTACGCCTGGGGAAATTGCGCAATAACTTCTTCTATCTCCTTTCGGCTGATGACTTTATCGCAAGTTGCAACCACCTTGCCCTCCCCATCGAACGTATCGCGCATCTCGCCCAAAGAGCCGGTAACGCGATACGTTTTATCATGGCCGACAACGAATTGCGAAAGTTTTGAGCCTCGACCGACCAGTACTACTAAAAGTCCGGTGGCGGCGGGGTCGAGAGTGCCGCCATGGCCGATGGTCTCAATACCGAAATTCGCCCGTTTTAGACGTGTTGTTACCTGGTTTGAGCTGATATTTTCATGCTTGTCGATTAATATTATACCGTTCATACTTATTAAAAAACGATTTTTTTTACACAAATCTGAAACTATTGGGTCATCATTACACAAAAGTGTAACTTTGGAGTTTCACGATTGTGTAATTTTCGGCCTTAAATTACATATTTCTGTAAATTTCAGACGTTTTTTTTATTAAAGAAAAAGTTGTCATTACGAATTTTCAAGGACTTCGTCGGTGATTTCGAAGTTGGCGTAAACGTTTTGAACGTCGTCGTGGTCTTCGATGGCGTCGATCATATCGAGCAATTTTTTGGCGTCGTCACCTTCGAGTTTGACCGTGTTTTGCGGAATCATGGTCAGGTCGGCGGACTGGATTTCGATTTTGGCGTCCTTGATGGCTTTTTTAACATTTTCGAAGTTTGCGGGGTCGCAGGTGACCTCGAAGGTGTCGTCGTCCTGGGTGATATCGTCGGCCCCGGCATCGAGGGCGACGTCCATGAGTTTGTCTTCGGTGGTCGCGGAGGTATCGATGTTGATGATTCCTTTGGATTCGAACATCCAGGCGACGCAGCCTGGGCTTCCGAGGGCGCAGCCACGGGTTTCAAAGAGTTTTCTGATTTCGGGGGCGGTTCGATTCCGGTTGTCGGTGAGGCAGTTGATGAGGATTGCTACGCTGCCTGGACCGTAGCCTTCATAGGTGACATTTTCATAGTTTATGGTTCCGAGTTCGCCGGAGCCTTTTTTGATGGCTCGGTCGATGGTGTCATTGGGCATGTTGGCTTCTTTGGCTTTATCGACGGCGTAGCGGAGCGCGAGATTGGCGTTTGGATCGGCGCCGTTTTTGGCGGCGATGATGATCTGCCTTGCGAGTTTGCTCCAAAGCTTGCCTCTTTTAATGTCGTTTGCACCTTTTTTACGTTTGATCCGTGCCCAATGTGAATGTCCTGCCATCCTTATTTTTTCTCCAAGTGAAAGTTTGTTTTTAAAATTATACTCGATTAGAGGTGAAAGATAAAGACGTAGGACGAAAAGTTGGGAAAAGTTGAGAAAAGGAGAATATCTTTTTTTATTTTTTGACGATGGTGTTTTTAAAATCATTCAGAATTTCCGCGAGAGGCGCGTTTTTTTGGGTTGCGAATTCACCGAGAATTGCTTGTTTATTGCCTATGGTTTCATATAACTGTTTGTGCACGGATCGAAAGACATGATCGGCGACGCTTATTTTTCCGGTTTGCCGGCCTCGTAGTTTGAAGTATCCTCTGGCGATCATCCGGAGCACGAGACAGAGAGTTTTGAGGTGCAGGAGATGATGCTCAAGCCAGAGCCAGTCGCGGGG
>JAAZAW010000378.1 GCA_012514125.1 Phycisphaerae bacterium
CCAGACACCCCTATCACGTTCCATCTGTTGCGGCACCGGCAGCAGAGTCATCGGAGGATCGATTTCGGCAATCGTCTGTTTCGGAAGGCTCGAAGGACATTCAACAACCGGTAGTTGACTGATCGGTAAAAGCGCCTTTTCAGGCTCAATCATTATTTCCATCTCATGATGGATGCGGCGTTCAGAATCAAACGCCACCGCAGGGGTCAGCCAGATATGACGATCCCGTTCGGCAAAAAAACGATTCTTCCGATTATCGCCCAACGTTAAGCTGGACCCGCCTTTTTCGGTAAACGTCATTTCGCCAAGCAATGTCTTTACATTAATTTGACTGCAATTCACCGGCAGGTCTCCGAGCATCGCTTTCGCGTTAATTCGGCCTTCGATCTGTTGTTTCCCCGTCAATCCGAAATATCGAGAATTAGGAACGATGGATCGGGGAATAAATGCTCCGGTATATTCGATACCGCCCAAATCAACATCGGGGCGAACCCGACAATCCAGAAGCACATGTATTTTTTGCCCTGTAAGTTTAATACGATAAAGAATGCTCGCTCCACGACTTTCTTCATGAAACTCGATCGTTCCTCCGTCTTTTGTTCGCGAGACCCTGGCAGTTCTTTTGGAATCAAAAGAATAATAAAGCTCTTTCGAAGAATCATAGGCGGGACCAAAAAGACGAATATAGCTACCGGCGATAAAGCTATGTTCCCTGCATGAGACCTGCAAGCCGTTTTCTTCAAACCAGACAGTAAAATCGCCTGATGTAATTTTTTCCGATCATCTCGCAGGCCGTGAACACTTCATATCCAGTCATGCCGATCCGGAACCCTCCTTTATCAAAGGTCGGGAAAAACCGGCTTGACCAGTCCGTTCTGAAAAGGCAGGCTTAAATAGTCGATAAAATACCCCGATGACCATAAGTCCTTATCTGATAATTCCTGGAAGCAACGTTCCGCTCGAAAGTTCAGGATTCGGTCGCCCCGGAAAAGACGCATATGAGCTTGGAGACCACCTTTTCGACCTCGATCGCTTCTGAGAAAAAAGAATCTTCGCAAAAACGTTCGATGTTGACACGGCCTGGGACGAGCAATCCGTCCGCCGGGGTAAGGATATCGCCGTTGGAGACCTGTCCGGCCGTTTTACCGAGACGAACGATATGGACGAGTTGTTTGAGTTGGAATGCCGCCAGGATCGACCCGACCGGATAAGTCCGTCAATGCTGTTGAGTTCTTCGTTGCCTGCTGTAAGATGTATAACATTAAGGATTGTGTTTTTTGCAAGAAACCATAATACCCTTTAATCTAACGGGTTGACCCCATTTGGGCGACTATGTCTTCGAAAAATTCATGGATCCAAGCATTATGAATTTTTTTCTTGACAAATCATTTTAAATAATATATTTGACTGTAGACAGCGAAATAGGGTGGTGAAAGCGTATATCCCAAAAAGAGGTCTTTTTTTAGGAGTACGTCAAATGAAATTTCGGCAAATCTCTTTGGCTGTCGTTTTTTACTCTTCGATCCTCACGAATGTTTCAATTCAAGCGACTCATTATGATTATCAAAGCCCTGTCCCAAACCTGACTTCCAGAGGGGACGATCAAGCCGCAAGAACTCTCCGCGAATTGACTTATGCGAAAAAATTTCTTTCAGAGCTGCCTGCGACGATCAATGGAATCCTATGGCCCCAGCGATCCGTTTCCAGAGGTCAAACCTTCGCCCGAGACTCCGAATCCACCGTTGTAGAGGTGACTTCTGCGATCACCACTAACACGATCTGGCAGGAAGAACATATTTATCATGTGACGGCGGACATTCCGGTCCAAGCCCTGTTGGTCATTGAACCGGGAACAATCATTACGTTTGCCGAAGGAGCACACCTGCGGGTGAACAATGGTGGATGTCTGGTTGCTTGCGGCACGCCGGATAAGATTATTCGATTTGTCCCGGATGAAACAATTGAACAATATATCGGAGCATTCAATGCCGTTTACATTGAAGAAACCGCTTCGGTCTCGACAAAAATAAGCTATTGCTTGATTGAACAGGCTTACATCGGAATTCTGACCAGCAATATTCGTCTGGATACTCCGATTCGACATAATTATTTTAATTTCTGCGTCTATGGCGTTACCGAACAGGGGATTCAACTGACGGATATTTTCAACAATCAGTTTTATGTCAGCTATGAAGGAGCACTGTATATCGATGTTTGGTCGCTCGAAGAAGAGGAAAGTTCCGAATCGGAAATTCGGATTCAGAACAACACCAGCCATTATTCACAATATAATGCCCTGACCATTTTGGGAGCGACTGACCCGGTAAATGCAGGACGAATCGAAATCGTGAATAACATTTTTGCGAACGCCTATTACGGCATTTATTGGGAGTATTCTGCTTGGCTTTATTCTGCGCACAATGGCTATTATAATAATATGTATAATCGAAATTACACCCATGATGAGCCCGGCTGTGTGGAGATGTCGGCGAACTCAGAATCACCGTTTGAAACAGGCACAGGACCTTTCGATCAGGTGTATCTCAAACCGAACAGTCCGTTTATTAACGCCGGCTGCGCCAGGATTGAAATCGATCCGGATGTACCGGGCAGCTATATGCTCGACGTGGGGGATGTTTCGCAACTTCCACATATCCTTGGCTTTACAACAACACTGACCGATGATTGTGACCTTGGCCTGATCGATATAGGATTTCACAATCCCAATTTCGATGCAGTTAATGTCGGTGAATATGCGGCTTATCTGATCGCAGATTTGAATCAGGATGGCACGGTCGATAATGCGGATTTAACGATTTTAAAAAGCCATTACGGTCAATCGGGATCATCTGCTGATGGTGACATCAACGGTGACGGCATTGTCGATGCTCATGATCTGCGAATCATGCGGAAACGGTGGGGACAAAATGGAACAATTCATCCAAATATTTCGATTAATCTTTCTGGTGATCCAAATTATGTAACGGGAATTTTCGATATTGGAATTGTGGGGTATACCACTGATACCGAACATGCTTTTTTATTTTTTGATGGTCAATATGTTGGAGAATTTTTAAATTTTAGAAACGGTGAGCGAATTGATCTTGAAAGTTTTGCATACAGGAATGGTTCACATAATCTCAAAATAGTTGCAATCAGTCAAAATGGATTTATTAGCCTGACAGAGAATGTATCTATTACTACGGATAATCGTTTTTCCTGTGTCAATATGAGCCAACATTTCAGAACAAACAAAAATTACCAAATTTCAGGCATATACAACGGATCAAAGAAATTGGTATTCAAACTTATTAATCTCGATGATGAAGTTGTGTGGTCAATGGAATCGACCGATAGTATGATAAACTTCCCTATTTCCTCTGCAATGTTTACTGATCAATTCTTTACTTTTTCTATGCAGGAAGTCACTGCGACTGAAAATATGCAAATTGATGCTTCTGAGGATGATGAAGAATGGGAGAAAGCTCTTACTAAAAAATTTGAACCGCTTGACTATCGTGAAAATTCTCCGGTGAGGGTTCTAATTACATTACCGGATAAGAAAATTTATAAGGCCCGAAAAAATGCCATCAAATCACTAAGGAATGCATGTAGAGCGCAAGATTATCCGTATGTTGTTTTGTACCTTGATCAATGCACATGGTTTAATCTTCGATGGATGCTAAAGGTGCCAAAACATGTCAATTATTGGTATCATGCCGGACATGGAAATTGCAGAGTACCTAGACACCAAAATGTTCCAATTAATATAAATGATCCTAATACGTATATTTTGAGAACATATATCGAACTTTATGATAAAATTTATGTTTTTTCGTATCTGAAAAAGAACTTCCCTCCAGATCAAGTTCCAGCCTGGTATGAGGATTTGGGGGAGTTGGAGAGAAAAGGAAAATCCATGTGCGATTTAAACTTAGGTAATAGTCCCAGATTGAGGATTATTTATATGGATACATGTTATAGTGCCAGCTTAAATGATATGGCTGGACGTTTAGGGGTATTTTCACAATATCCAGGCAATTCGGAACAAAAATATATCGGTTGGACAGATGAAGTGTGGGGGACGGGGACAAATTTCGATCCTTACACAATGTATATTGAAAGATTTTGGAATGCTGTTGGTCCTGGAGAGACGCCTGTATTTAATGCTCTTATGGAAGCGAGTCAATATGCAGGTGGTTCGGTAATATACAATAAAGTTGGGGCTTGGGGAAATGGAAATCCTTATTTTCGAGATTAAAC
>JAAZAW010000379.1 GCA_012514125.1 Phycisphaerae bacterium
AACTTGATGTCATCCGTTTTTTGTTTTCCACCGACAAGTTCGGTGAATCGGGCCAGGTTCCAGCCGGTAGATTTTTCGGGAGCTTTTTGTTCCTGCGCCGGCGGGACGGCGTTGTCGAAATCGATGACCAGCCGGCCGCAATACAGGGTCGTGAAATCACTGTTGACCGTGGTCGATCCAAAGAAGGTTCCCTGGTTCTTTTCGCCGCCGGTCATTTTCATCGAATCGGACCACCGGACGTTGATATAGACTTTGGAATGGCGCGTGCCCTCAATGTCCTGCGTACCGGCGAATCTCAATTTTCCCGGACCGGGAACGTCGATCTGTTCGGTTCGCAGGTCCATGGAAATCTTCTCGCCTGCGATATGATAATCGTTGGGCAAATCCGCCTGGGCCCAGTCGTCGGGCAGACCTTCAAGATAACACCGGCGGATCGTCCGGTCGGCGTCGAATTTGGCCTGGAGCAGGCGGGTAGCGACGCGTAATTTCTGGCCGGGGTCCCGAATCAGCACGTTGCCCGTTGCCTCGACTTCGCGGATGATCGTGCGGGAATTATCGGCGGATGCTGATTTTTTGTTATCGTCTTTGGGCCGTGCATCCATCACGGCGCGAAGCTCGTCGGCTTTGATCAGACGTCGTCCTTCCGCCGCCCGGACGTTGCCTTTGGCGATGGCGAGTTTGGGAGTCCTGCCGTCGATGAAATTGACGTCGAGGGTTTCACAGGTGATTTGCTGGCCGTCGGATTTGAGCTGAACGTTTTGTTTGGCGTGGAGCGTATCGATTTTGCCGTTGCCGGTTTCATCGCCGGGCATGGGGTCGAGGAAGGAAAGGGACAGATAATCGCCCGCCATGGTCATGCCCGAACCTTCCATTCGGGCGTTGCCGCGAAATTCGGCGTATTTGATGTAAGGCTGGGATTGATCGTTATCCTTGAGTTCGAGAAAATTGAGTGTAAACCCGTCGTTCCACAAGACCTTCATTTTCTGACCGCCCGATTGCAGCGAACTCAGAGCCGTCGGATTCTCGGCCTCGTCGATCTTTTTTTGTTCGTCGGCGCGGTCCTGCATAAAGCCCGGGCCTGTCCCTGTCGCCACACCCGCTTTACGGTCGAAGGACAGGTGCGCGGCCACGAGGGTTCGATTGGCGCCCTGGGAAATATTGACCGGTTCATCGAGTGTGCCGTCAAGCCAGAGTTGTTTGGTTTCGCCGAAGTAAGTTAATTTCTTGCAGCGAACCGAACCTTGCTCGGCCTGATCGATGTGGATGGTTTGGCCGGTGGCGATGATGTGAAAACGCCGAAGCGGACTATAGGGAAGGACTTCAGGGCGGATTTCAAGCGGACCTTGCCAGAAAATTTCAAGACGCCTGGCATTGGCGAGGTCGTTCTTTTTTGTTTTTTCTTTACGGGCGGATCGGGAAGTCAGACCCTGGTCCTGCGAGCCTTTGGGCATGTCGATAATGACGTTCAGCCGGTCGCAGGTCATCTTACCGGTGAGTTTGTTGCCGTCGTATTGATTGACCACGATGTCGCTGCCGAATCCGATATTGTAGGATCGATTGATCCGTTTTCGGGGTTGGGTCGTCGCCGAAGTTGTCGGAGTCGATTCATCGGAATTTTCGATATCCTCATCGTCCCGAACATCGTCGGGGTCGAAACGGGTCTTGGAGACCGCCTGAGAGGAGACCAGGAATTTCCCGCTGATTTCACGGCCTGCCGCGGTTCGGGTCAGGTCCTTGAGGTCGTTATTTCCCTCGTCCGGGTCGGTCGTGTCGGCGGCGTTGTCTTTATTGACACCCACACCGGGAACCTGCATTCCAATCATGTCGGCTCCATGAAACAGGACGAGTTTTTCGCCTTTCCGCACGGTGATTTCTTCGATTTGATGGGTGGCGTCGTTCCAGGTGATGGTCAGTCCTTCGCCGATGAGTTGAGCTTCTTCCGATTCGATGTTCAGGGGGTCTTCGGTTTCAATCCGGTTGTTTTCAAGGTCGAACCTGATCTGATTGAGCCAGATATGAACGATATCGTCCGGGCGAAGTTCCGCGGGCGTTCGATTGGGGTCGGTGCCGCGATCGATATAGATATGAATCTTGCCGCGTAATTCGCCGCGTTTGGGTTCCAGTTCCGATTTTTTTCCCGCGCTCGCTTCGATCTGGCCTTCGTCGGCGGAAATATGAAGAATCTGCCCGTTGCGCATGAAAAGCCGGAGTTCGGGTTTTTCCAGATCGAAGAGTTTGGGCGTTTTCGGGTCCGTCGGTTTCCAGCTTTGGGATCGGAACTGATAGACGAGCCGGCCTTTTTCGTATCGTTCGAAATAGGCCTTGTCGCCTTCACCCGAAACCAGCACGGTTTCGGGTGAGCCCAGGTTGGAGATATTTCGCGTGGGCTGAGTGGCGGTTTTCTGGCGGACCATTTTTTCAGTGGGTTCGGGTTTATTTACTTCGGGAGCGATGGATAAGCCGAAAAACATGTTGTAAAGCTGGTATAACGCCAATAATATGGCCAGCGAAATCACCGCCAGCAGGATTCGTCTGATCATTCGTTAGTCTCCAGAAAGAGTCTGTTTGTGATATCCGGCGACGATTTCGCCCCAGCAGCCTTTGGCCCGCAACAGCAGCTCGATGACCTCACGAACCGCGCCGTCGCCGCCCGATCGACCGGTCACATAGGCCGCCTGCTCTTTGACTTCCCGCACCGCGTTGTTCACCGCCACCGGAAAGCCGCAATTTCGCAGCAGGGGCAGGTCCGGCAGGTCGTCACCCACACAGGCCACCCGCCTCGGATCGATCTTGCAATCCGCCAGACACCGTCGGTAGGCTTCAATTTTACGCAACGCCGATTGATAGACGATCTCGATGCCGAGTTCTTTCGCGCGGACCAGAACGGCTTCGGATGACCGGCCGGTCACGATGGCCGCCTGGCCGCCGTAACGATACCAGTATTTTATGCCCGAACCGTCCTGGACGTTAAAATGATAGCTCACCTTGCCGGTTTCGTCGAGGATCACCTCGCCGGCGGTCAAAACACCATCCACATCCAGAATCAGCATTTCAATATCCGCGGGGTTCGCAAACGCCATAATCGGTTGCTCCTGAGCTTGCCGAGAGTATCTAAAATTAAAAGCATCATCTTATCCGCCGCATCCGCCCCCGTCAAGAAAACCCCTTTCAGCATCCCAGGGCAACCGCATGAAAATTTTCCGGTTCATTCTTTTAAAGTGAATCCCAGCATCGTCAGGAGATAATCCAAGTTGGAAGTTAAAAGTTAAAAGTTAAAAAGTTAAAAAGTTAAA
>JAAZAW010000380.1 GCA_012514125.1 Phycisphaerae bacterium
CGATTCCTGTTCGGGCGGAGATAGCCCGGGGATACGCGGCGGGCGTACACGCGCAGTTTTTGTCGCGGCTGCCGGAGTATGTCAAGTGGTTCGGGACGCACGATTACACCCAGGCGAGAATCGAGATTGTTTCGCGGATTGAATTTAATCCGAGTTTGCGGAGCGACAATTTTGTGATACCGGGATTGATCGCGACGACATTGATGTTTTATCCGGCACTGCTGACGACGCTGAGTATCGTGCGGGAAAAAGAGTCGCAGTCGATTCTGGCGTTGTATTGTTCGCCGATCAGTCGAAGTGAGCTGTTATTAGGTAAGCTGTTGCCTTATCTTCTAATTTCGGCGGTGAATTTCACTTCGACGTTTTTGCTTGGGATGTTTTTGTTTGATGTGCCGTTTATCGGAAGCCCGCTGCTTTTGATTGTGGCGACGGTGATTTATATTTTTTCGACGTGCGCGCTGGGCTTGATGATTTCGGTGCTGGTTCACAAGCAGGTGGCGGCGATTCTGGTGACGATGGCATTGACGATTTTACCTTCGTTTTTGTATTCGGGATTTTTCACGCCGCCGGCGGCATCGAGCTGGTCGATGTGGATCATGGGGCGGTTTGTTCTGGCGACGTATTATCTGGATATTTTGCGAGGATTGTTTTTGAAAGGAACGGGCTGGGACACGCACTGGCCCGGACTTTTGATGATGGTGTTGATATCGGTGATTTTATATTCGGTGGCGTTTAAGACGTTCCGAAAGAGGCTGGATTGAGGATATGCGGACCCTGGCACTTGTTAAAAAAGAATTTTTGCAGTTCTGGCGAGACCCGGCACTGGTGGCGGTGGTGTTGTGGTGTTTTACGCTGGACATTTATTTATGCGCGCGGGGATTTTCGCTGGATGTGAGTAATTATCCGATCGCGATTTACAATCTGGATGGTTCGCAGTTGAGTGAAAATCTGCTGGCGCATTTGCGTGAGCCTGAGTATCGGGTGGTGGCAAGGATCAAGTCGGACCTCGAGATGGATGAAATTCTGAAGACGGGCAAGGCGCTGACGGTGCTGGTTGTGCCGAATGATTTTTCGAGAAAGCTGGCGAAGAATCAACCGGCGGAGATTCAGGTGATGGTCGATGGGACCAATTCAAACAGCGCGTCGATGGCGCTGGCGAATATTCAGACGATTTTTTCTCAGGCGTCGATCAAGTTTATCAATCAACCGACGAAAAAGGATGCGAACACCGAGTTGATCGCCCTGAGGCAGAGGTTGTGGTTCAATCCGAATCTTGACAGTAAGCGTTTCATGGCGTTTTCGGAGCTTTGCAGCGAGATTACCATGGTGGCGATTTTGCTTCCGGCGGCGGCGCTGGTTCGGGAGAAGGAATACGGCACGATCGAGCAATTATTGGTGAGTCCGCTCAAGGCGTGGCAGGTGATGTTATCGAAGATTATTCCGATGATCGTTCTGGTATTGGTGTTTTCGGTGTTGTGCATGTATGCGATTCTGGGGCCTGCGTTTAACTTTTATCCGATGGGATCGCTGGGATTATTTTTATTGGCGAGCGTGATTTATGTCGGAGCGTGTGCGGGGCTGGGGATGCTGCTGGCGACGGTGGCGAAGAATTTGTCGCAGGTGCTGCTGCTTTTGGTGACGGCGATGGTTCCGATCATGTTTTTGTCGGGGACGTGGACGCCGCCCGAGGCGATGCCGCCGATTATCAGTTGGTTTCCGAAGGTTTCGCCGTTGTCGTATTTTCTGGAAATCGGGTATGGGGTGTTTTTCAAGGGATGGGATTTTTCGCAGGGGCTTAAATTGCTGGGGTGGCTGATGGTGTTCAGTACGGGGATGTTTATTCTGGGCAGCAGCAGAATCAGCCGGCAGTTGGGATGAGGAAGGCGGGCTTTAGGCTTTGGGCTTTGGGCTTTGGGAAGAGAAGAAGGTGGGGGCTGGTTTACGAGAGAGACATCATGAAGAAAGGAAAAGTCATTCTGATGGGTGCGGGCGTCGGATCGGCGGAAATGATCAGCCGACTGGGGTTTCGTAAACTTGCGGAGGCGGACGTTGTGGTGACGGACCGGCTGATCGATCCGCAACTGCTTTCGAATGTCGATAGTGCGAAAATTGTTTATGCGGGGAAAGAAGGCGGGCGGCGGAGTGTTGGGCAGGAAGAGATTAATCAATTGCTGGTTCGACTGGCGAACGAGGGGAAGGTGGTGGTTCGGCTTAAGGGCGGCGATCCGCTGATTTTCGGCAGAGGGGGCGAAGAACTTGAGTCACTGGCGGCGGCAGGAGTTGAATTTGAAATTATTCCCGGAATTACGACGGCGAGTGTGGCGGCGAGTTTTTCAGGGATTCCACTGACGCATCGGGATTTTTCCAGCGGGGTTTGTCTGGTGACGGGACATGAGGACCCCGATAAAGAGCACCCTGCGATCGATTATTCGGCACTGGCGAAACTGGGGACGATTGTTTTTTATATGTCGGTATCAAAACTTGAGGAGAATCTTTCGGCGTTGATCGCAGCGGGGATGAGCCGGGAGACACCCGGTGCGATTATTGAACAGGCAGGCAGCGGCAGTCAGCGGACGTTCGTTTCGACGATTGCAGAGCTGGCGAAGTTGGCACAGCGCGAGCAGGTCAGAGCGCCGGCGATTGTAATCGTGGGTAAAGTGGCGAAGCTTCGAGAGCAGTTTGCGTGGATTGAAAAAAGACCGTTGTTCGGTAAGACGGTGGTATTGACTCGTCCGGCAGAGCGGATGATGCAATTGCAGACGAAACTTGTCGAACTCGGGGCGCAGGTATTCGCTGTGCCGACAATTGAACTTAAAGCCATGGAGAATGAACGAATCGACGAGGTCGTTTCGGCGATCTGTCGAGGGGAATTTGATTGGCTGGTACTTACATCGCCCAAAGGGGCAGATATTTTTCTCGATAAACTTCGTGCGATGGAACTCGATGCAAGACAGTTAAGCGGTGTAAAGATCGCGGTGATTGGACAGGCGACAGGGGATGTGTTGCGAGGGGCGATGATCCGGCCCGATCTTGAGCCGGAGGAGTTTACATCCAAATGTCTGACGGCCAAGTTAATAAA
>JAAZAW010000381.1 GCA_012514125.1 Phycisphaerae bacterium
GGGGGGGGGCGGCGGGATGATATTGAGAAGGGTTTATTTGTAAAGAAGGCAAATAGTGATAGCATCGACGGGTGATTGATGTTATCATTATTTTTTTATATGGCTTATAACCTGGTCAAAATAAGTAATCTTAATGGAGGCGCAGATGAGTTTATTTCTGGTCACCGGCGGCGCAGGATTTATCGGGTCGCATCTTGTCGAAGGCCTTTTGAGCCGCGGGAAGAAAGTTCGTGTTCTGGATGATTTCAGCACCGGCAAACGCAAAAATCTTGCCCACATGATCGATCAGATCGAATTGATTGAAGGCGATATCTGCAAACCCGAAGATTGCCGAAAAGCGGTCGAAGGCGTATCGGTGGTTTTCCACGAAGCCGCCATTCCCAGCGTTCCCAAATCCGTTGCCGATCCAGTCAGTTCGCACCGGGCGAATGTGGATGGGACCTTCAATATGCTCATGGCGGCCAAAGATGCGGGTGTCAAACGTTTTGTCTACGCCGCGAGCAGTTCCGCTTATGGCGATACGGAAATTTCTCCCAAGCACGAAAAAATCCTTCCCGGTCCTAAAAGTCCTTATGCGGTGGCCAAACTGGTGGGGGAATATTACCTCAAGTGTTTTTACGAATGTTATGGCCTGGAGACAATCGGCTTGCGATATTTCAATGTTTTTGGTCCCAGGCAGGACCCCAAGAGTCAATATGCCGCGGCGATTCCCGCGTTTGTTACCTCCATTCTTCGGGATCAGCCGCCGACGGTTTACGGTACGGGCGAGCAGTCTCGTGATTTTACCTATATCGAAAACGTCATCGAGGCGAACCTTTTGGCGGCGGGTGCTCCGGCGACCCATGGGGAGGTGGTCAACATCGCTTGTGCCGAGTCCGTGACGATCAATGCGATTGTTCGCCGAATCAATGAACTGCTGGGCAAGAACATTGCGTCGAAGTTTGAGCCTATGCGGGCGGGCGATGTGATGAATTCGCTGGCGGATATCAGTCTTGCCCGCCAGGTCATTGGGTATACCCCGAAGATCAAATTCGACCAGGGTTTGCAACTGGCCATCGACTGGTATGTCAAAAATGCCGATTTCTGGTCGAAATAAACCGCGGAAGGAAAAAATCGGATCATGGATTTCGGTGGTTTTATGTTGAGGCGAACTGTCGTCCTGTTGAGTCTGGTTGCCGTTGCGGGGTGCGCGACCAAATCGCCCATGAGCGTGACCTATCAGCACGATCCCTGGCCGTTAAAAACGGCCCGTGGTACGAAGCTTGATACACAGCATTTTACAATATTTACGACGGTTACCGATCCGACGTTTCATGAAGCGGCGGTTCAGCTTGCGGAGGCCCAGTATGAGCGTTTTTCTGAGCTGATCGGTATGGAACCGAAGCAAAAGATGATCGTTTATATCTTTTCCAGTCCGCGGCAATGGGCGGCGTTTACGCAACATCGTTTTAGTCCGGAGCTTGCCGGTGCTTATTTACGCATCCGAAACGGTGGATATACCTCGAACGACATTGCGGCGCTTTACATGATGGGTCGATACGCAACGTTGACGGTGATGGCTCATGAATTATGGCATCTGTATCTGAACCTGGCTGCGGTTTCTGAGCCGGTACCGGCATGGATCAACGAAGGGCTCGCCAGTTATTTTGAAGCGCATGAATGGGACGGCAAGACTCCCGTTTTCACGCCGACCAAAAATTTGTTTCGACGGGAACAACTATCGCTGGCTTTGGCGCAGAATCGTCTTTTTACGTTGAAAGAATTGCTCAATACCAATGCGGGAGTCGTTTGTCGAGGTTCGCAGGAGCGGGTGCTGATTTATTACGCCCAGCTTTGGGGGATGATTGTCTATTTGCAGGACCCTGCTTCACCGTATCACAAGGATTTTAAGCAACTGCTTGGCGAACTTGGGACACGGACCATGACCATGAAAACCCGGGGATATCAGACGACGGTTCCGGATTCGGAAAATGTGGGGTTCGGCGAAGCGTTTTTCCGGATGTATATCTCTGAGGATCTGGAAAATTTTGAACGTGATTGCCGAACCTATTTTCAGCATCTAACAGGCTATTCACAGTAATCCGACGGTTGTCCGCGGTTTTGCCTTTTAACGCTCGGAAGGCGATTATTTCTTCGAAGTTTTATGAAAAAAAACCTCTCGCAGTGCACTGCAAGAGGTTTCGTGTAATTTGGACTTTCATTTTTACTGTTTATCGGCGTGCGGGACGTTTTTTCACCGGTTCGGCGGCTTTTCGCATCGGTTTACGGACGGTGAGGATTTTTTTCGCTTTATTGATATCGGAAACCTTAAAAACTCCTAACGCCTTACCGTTTCTGGCGCCGGTGGTCAGATAGGCATAGTTGATATTGACATGTTTCTCCGCCAGCCGATTACATACATCCGCAAGAGAGCCTGGGTAATTCGGAAGTTCCACACTTAGCACGTCCGTTTCGGTGACGGGAAGATTCAGCGAATGAAGCACGGGGTCTGCCTTGGCGGTGTTTTCCACCACCAGCCTTAATACGCCATGTTCCTGTGAATCCACCAGCGTCAATGCCTTGATATTGATCTTGGCATCGCCCAGTGCCTGGGTGACCTTCGCGAGGTTTCCCGGTTTGTTCACGAGAAAAACAGAATACTGTTTGTCTACACTCATGCTCATGTTTGACTCTCCTGTAATAAAAAAGTTTACAGTTCGGTCACGGTCTTAGCGACGAGATCGCCAAGTTCACTCGTCGAGAACCCCATTTTGCCCGCCGATTGCGATTTCATCTTGGGTGTCGTTTTCATGATAGCCGCTTCAATCTTGTTACCGGCGTTTTCCTGGCCCGCTTCCCGGAGCAACAACCCCATTGCCCCGATGGCGGCGATCGGATTGATGATATTTTTTCCCATGTACTTCGGTGCCGATCCGCCCATCGGTTCGAACATCGAAACACCGTTCGGGTTAATGTTGCCGCCCGCCGCCACGCCCAGGCCGCCCTGGATCATTGCCGCCAGATCGGTGATGATATCGCCGAAGAGATTGTCGGTCACAATGACATCATAAAATTCCGGATTCTTGACGAACCACATCGTGCACGCATCCACATGATTATAGTCGCGTTTGATATCGGGGTATTCTTTTTCGCCGATTTCATTGAACGCGCGGAACCATGTATCGCCCGCAAACGTCAGCACGTTGGTCTTATGGACCAGCGTTACCTGCTTTTTGGGATTGTTCCGGCTCCGGCAATAATCGAAGGCAAAGCGAACCGCACGTTCCGCGCCAAATCGTGTGGTGCAATTAACCTGTGTGGACACCTCGGAGGGCATTCCCTTGTACTGAACGCCGCCCATGCCGGTGTAAATGCCTTCGGTATTTTCGCGGACCACGACAAAATCGATATGCTCCGGCCCTTTGTCCTTCAGGGGGCAATCGACGCCGGGATACAGTTTCACCGGACGGAGATTGATGTATTGATCGAGTTCGAATCGCAACTTCAGGAGCAGTCCCTTTTCCAGGATGCCCGGTTTGACGTCCGGATGGCCCACGGCTCCGAGATAGATCGCATCGAATTTTCGAAGTTCTTCCACGACCGAATCGGGGCAAACCTCGCCCGTTCGCAGATATCGTTCCGCTCCCAGATCGTAGTTTACCAGTTCATATTTGAAGTTTTCGATCTTCGAAACAGTCTCAAGTACTTTCAGACCTTCGCGAACCACTTCAGGTCCCGTGCCGTCGCCGCCCATAACCGCTATCTTGATAAAATCTTTCTTTTCCTTCGCCATGCTGTTAAAACCTTTCATCTCTCAAAAAAATATACTTTTTCTATTTGTCCGCCGGTTGTGTAGTTGTTCCGGAGGGCATTGTCTTATCCGTTGTCAAACCTTTGAGCTGGTTTTGGAGCGACGCCACCGTCTGTCTTGCCGTCTCGAGTTGATCGTTGAGTTTCCGGATTTGCTTGCGGTAGTTTTCGACGCTTTCGCTGAGCCTTTCCGATTCCTGGTTCTGATTTTTAAGCTGAACCTGACAAAGCTCTAATTGTTTATTCAGCTCAAACTTTATCATCTCAAGATCGTCGATTTGCTTTTGTTGCGTGACTATTTTTTGTCGGCAGGCACTGATTGTTTCCGTCTGTTTTTCCGTCCCGGCCTGAGATTGCGCAAGGAGTTCTTCCTTTTCCTTCATTGCCGTCCGCAGCTCGTTATTTTCCTGTTCAAGCTGCTTGAGGCGTGGAATCTGACATCCGACGACCAGGCAAACCATTGTCGTCAGTGTCAGTAGCGCAAACCATTGTTTTGTCATCGCATTCTCCTGCTCATCGGTGAAAATCTCGGAATATATTAGAACCGAAACGCTCTCAACCGTCAAGCGATATGCCGGTTAAATCGCTTCAGGCCGTTTGGCTTTGGCTCGTATCGTCGTGAAACCGTTGATTTTCCAGATAAGGCCCTGTAAAATAGTTTCGCCGTTTCGGTCATTAGTAACCATTTTTATAGGAAAGGACACCGATGAAACGAAATCTTTCATGCCTGGTTTTGGTCGGGATGATTCCATTGATCTTTACGGGATGTATGGGGCGTATGATCGGCGAAGGCGCCGAAAAGGCTCTGGGTCCCAAGGGGGATTATTGGCAGGAAAAATCGCCGGCTGCGTCGAAGGAAGACAAGGTGCTGGCTCCTTATACGAAATTCGTTCTGGGCCAGGTGAAAAATGATTTCGGCAAGAATGTGCCTGCGGAATTCTTTACGCTATTTCCTGAGGAGTTCGAAAAAGTCCTCGCCAAATCGAAACTGCCCGAGACCGATGCCGGAAAGACCCTCGTGATCAACGTCACCGTCATTCATTATGAAATCGCGGATAAAACCGACAACATTCTGGGCCCCCTCGAACAGGTGGTTGCCCGGGTGGAACTTATCGATAAAGACACCAACAATGTCCTCGCCTACGGCAATGTCATCGGTCGAACCGGAAAGTCTGTCGGCCTGGGTGTCGACTGGAAAGCCCGCGGCCTTGCCAAAGGTATCGTCAAGTGGATCAGCGACTATTATCCCATACCGGAAAACGATGAAGAGGAAGAAATAGAAGAAGAAAATGAAATCAGCGAAGAAGACGCCAGTTGAACATCGCATACATTTCAAAAGAACTAAATTATGCGGTATAGAGACGAGATCGATTGTTGGTGGCAGGTTTAACGAAATGTCGATCGCTGAGCTTGTCGAAGCTATTTTCGTATAAGATCCTTTGGCAAGCTCAGGGTCCGAATTGTTCCAAACCGAACTGTAATATCAATTACCTACTTTTGTTCTTCCCCCGTTATTTCTCGATTTTCTTTTTTGTTTTTTTTCGTGCTTGTTTTTCTCCCTTACTTCTCTTTCTCGCTCGTATTTCTCGTGTTTTGCTTGCCTTTTCTTTTGATCACTTAAGAAATCGATTTTCTTGTCGCAGTATTTCTCGATTCTATCCAGATAATAAATGCACCAGTTTTCGTTTTCAGTGTTAGAAATCGTCGGCCAATCTTGGTAATAAGTATATCGAAATTGTTGTATAGCTTGTTTAAGGTCTTCGGCGAAATATGTTTGCAATTGTGGAGTGTCATCAAGTTTTTTTCTCATCGCGTTGGCTTGAGCTTTAATCTTACGCCAAGATGCAAGTCTTTTCGATATATCTTTGTCAGAATTATTATTCAATTTTTTGGATGATGATGTGATTGATTTTGCCAGATGTAAAACGCCGGATATCTTTGTTTGAATGGTCGAAGGCAGCAGAACCCTTATTTCCTGAGAAGATTTACCTTCGGAAACCTTTTCTAATACATCAAGCACTGTTTTGCA
>JAAZAW010000382.1 GCA_012514125.1 Phycisphaerae bacterium
AAAAACCTTTTACTGCAAGCAGTTAATGCAATACCTCTTCATAAACCACAATCTTCTGATAAGAAAAGGAAAAAAGCATGACCGCAACACATGATTTTATTGCAACAATACAATCGTTGAAGGCGGGCGATCTTGGAAGGCTTCGGAAACTGGCCAATAGACCGCTGGATGAAACGGTTGATGGTTTTGATCTTTTCGCCGGGCTTTGGTGGCCGCTGCGTCAAAAGAATCAGTTTGCTCCGCGACGAGAGGTTGCGTGGCTGATTGCAAAACTTTATGGCTTTTGTCCTGTCGAGCAGCAGGAAGGTACAACGCTAGCCCGACAACTCGGAACATTACCTAAAGATGAGAACTGTCAGAAATATCAACGGCGATTTGACCGGTTGTTGCAATTGCCACTGAATCAGCTGGAAGAACCTTTACAACAGATTCTCCGAATTCTCGCCCGCTATGAACGGCCTCTGGATTGGATTCGTCTTACGGATGATCTTTCACGCTGGGAAAATCAGGAAATACGCCTTCGTTGGGCGAAAGAATACCTGGGACAAAATTCATAATAACTTTTTTTTGAGGAGATATTTTTATGTTGATCGACATTCACATGATTCAAAACCACAGCCCGTCCAATCTTAACCGGGATGACCTTGGGGCACCAAAGACTTGCTACTTCGGAGGTGTCTTGCGGAATCGAATCTCAAGCCAGTGTCTTAAGCGAAGTATCCGTATGAGTGAAGAATTTAAGGACTTGCTCGGCGGATTTCGCACCCGAAGACTTGCTGAAGAAATTAGTTCAAGAGTAGAAGGTGATGGCATCAAAGAGAAAGTTACCAAAATTCTCAAAGAATGCGGTCTTGATGAAAAGAAAAATGACACAACGAAAACAGCAATCTATGTATCTCAAAAAGCGATAAATGAAATGGCCAAGTTGGTTATCGAAAAACTCAGTGACAAACAACTTGCAGATTGTTTTTGCAAACTAATTGCTGAAGAAGTAGCTGTGCCGGATATGGCACTTTGTGGTCGCATGCTTGAAACCGGTGTTATAAAGAATACAACGGTTGAGGCCGCGTTGCAGGCAGCTCATGCAATATCCACACATCAGGCTGTTTCCGAAGTGGACTATTTTGTCGCGGCGGATGATCTGCCGGGGGATGATGCAGGGGCGGCATATGTGGATGAAGCCATGTTTGCCTCCGCCTGTTTTTATAAATATTTTTCTATCGATTGGAATCAACTGGTTACGAATCTCAAGGGTAATGAAAAACTGGCCGCACATACGGTTGGGGCATTCCTTCGAGGAGCCGCACTCACGAGTCCCACCGGAAAGCAAAACAGTTTCGCCGCCCATAATCCACCGGAAGGAATTGTTGTTGAAATAAAGGATACTCCTATCAGCTATGCCAACGCCTTTGCTGCTCCGGCCCCGCTTGCCGGTTCGCGGGATATGGTCAGCCAGAGTATCGCACAACTGGGACAGTATATTCACGATATAGATACCGGTTTCGGCGGCCCAAAAAATCGTTTCTGGTTTTCTCCAAATCTTCGCCAGAAGCTCGAATATGTCAAAGACAAAAAAATGGAGACTCTTGGCGAACAGATCGAATCGTTGAATACACTGGTTGAACGGTTGATTAGCGAAATCGGTTTTAACTGGCAGGATGTGCAGAATGTAAAAATCAATTAAGGGAGGTTGCTTTTATGGATAACACAATAGACAGCCGCCCTAATACGCTTTTCCTCCGGCTTGAAGGTCCGCTTCAGGCCTGGGGACAGCATGAATCGAAGTTCGCCATACGTAGAACGGCCGAGGCTCCGACGAAATCGGGGATCGTCGGCTTGTTGTGTGCGGCGATGGGTATCCGGCGAAACGATTTCCCGAATCATCAGCAAAAGTTCAATAGCTTGGCAATGGCCGTCCGAATGGATTCGCCAGGTATTCGCTGGTGGGATTACCATACAGTTGGTGCGGGAATGCAGATGCAGATTGCAGAGCGAATCGGAAAGACAAAAGACGGTCCGTTGCTGAGTCGTCGTGAATATCTCTGCGATGCCCAATTTCTGGTTGTCCTGCAAGGGACGTTTGATTTTATCGCGGAATTGGCGGCCGCTATACGGAAACCCCAATGGTCTTTATATCTTGGCCGAAAATGTTGTCCGCCATCGCTACCGATATGGATTGCCGAATCGAATTATTGTTCCGATCTTCTTTCGGCACTCAAAGCAATTCCCTATCAAAAACGGTATGCGAAAGATGATTCACCGGAATTTCTGGATTGTCTTCTGGACTGGCAGCCTACGGCTGATCAGCCGGAAGCCCCGGAGGATGCAGAGGTCTGGTATGATGTTCCCGTAAGTTTTGATCCACCGGGATATGAACCTCGGTTTGTCATCAGAAAAAATCTTTCCGTAGGAAAGGATGGCGATATCAAACCGGCCGATAAACCTTTTCTTGTGCCTATGCCTTCACCTTTACGAACTCGTGCGAATTACCAGAATACGGAATTTCGTAAGGCCCGTCAGAAACGTCTGGATCATGATCAACATCTTTGTGTTTTCTGTAAATCCCCAGCGACAACTGTTCAGCACATTACTTATCAGCGAGCCGGCGGTAATGAAACGCAGGAAGATTTGCGGTCAATGTGCCGACTCTGTCATGATGCGGTAACTATGATTGAATATGGTGTTGGCATGGGAATGGATCGAATCAATCCCGAAGACCCGCAATGGCGAGAAAAGATTCTTCAAAAGCGTCAAGAAATTTTAGCGTTTCGTTCGTTAGAAACCCGACGAAGAAGGCTTCAATCGGAGGAAGTTGAATAATATGTACCTTTCTTATTTAATGATTAATACAGGAACTCATCCGGATCGGCCACGCCCGGGTCGGTTATGGATGAGAAATATCTATACCGTTCATCAACGGCTTTCAATGGCATTTCCTGACAACTCCAAAAAAGAAAAGTCTCTTTTCCTGTTTCGAATTGATGAAAAACTTGGCTCAACCGGTTACAGTCCTGTCGTTATCGTTCAGTCGGAGTATTTACCTGATTGGGATCATGCCTTCAATAATGCGAATATTTTACTGGCTGCTCTTCCGGAGGTTCACAAGTACAATCCTCAGTTTACGGTCGGAGATAACTTGAGATATCATATTCGAATTAATCCGGTCAAACGGAGTAAGGATTCAGGAAAACGGCTTGCGATCAAAGGAAGTGAAAGTTTGGAATTGCCAGAGGAGTATCTGGTGAAGTGGTTCCAGAATAAGATCACCCGTAGCAACGTAGGATTTACGCTTCAACAATGTACTCTGGCCGCTTCTACATGGATACGTGGCTATAAGAATCATCGTGAGGAAAATCATGACCCTAAGTTAAAGTTTTATGCGGCCGATTTCCATGGAGTATTGCAGGTGACGAATGTCGAAAAAATGTTATCGACGATTCGACAGGGAATCGGTACAGCAAAAGGTTTTGGCTTTGGACTTCTCACGGTAGGTAAAGTACCGGGCCAATAACTCCAGATTATTGAATAGCGATGTAAAAACGCTCTTTGACAAAGGAATAGATCATGGCAACGAAAAACCTTCAGGAACTGCCGAAATTCGGCGATAAGCTCTCTTACCTCTACGTGGAACATGCCGTCGTGGATCGACACGAAAAAGCCATTGCCCTGCATCAGGCGGATGGAACCACGCCGGTTCCATCCGCGGCGCTGGCGTTACTCATCCTTGGACCGGGAACGACCATTACCCATGCCGCCATTCAAACCCTGGCAGATAGCAACTGTCTT
>JAAZAW010000383.1 GCA_012514125.1 Phycisphaerae bacterium
CGACACTGCCGACACATAACGCAATTCTTCATCCAGAACCCCTTCCGCCATGAGCTTTTGAATATGAGACACACGCTGGTAAGTCGGTCCTTCAAATTCTTCCAGACTAAGACCATATTGGCGATAGGCCCGGTAAAGCTGACCGGCCCCCAACATTGCCGACCACTTCGGGGCAAACCCCAGAGTCTCAACAATCTTGTCGCAATTGACCCTGTAACATCGTCGATCCGGTCCCGCGCCCTGGGCAAAACCGATTTCACATTGCGGCATCAACTTGCCTACAACGTGTGCGAGTTCTTTAATCCGATGGTTCTCCTGTGTAATTCCCACATTAAATGCCTCATCGTGAATCTTGTACCGGGGCGCTTCGAGCACCGCGATAAACGCCCGGGCGATATCCTCGATATGCACAACGGGCCGCCAGGGGCTTCCATCGCTTTTCATCATGATCTTACCCGTGGTAAACGCCCAAGCCACCAGATTGTTCAGCACCAGATCAAACCGGATCCGCGGCGAAAAGCCGTAAGCGGTGGCATTACGGAGAAACGTCGGCGAAAAATTTTCATCCGCCATTTTCGACACTTCCCGCTCGGTAAGCACCTTCGATTGACCATATGGCGTGACGGGGTTAAACGGCGATTCTTCCGTGAGGATTTGATCGTCCGATGCTCCGTAATTGCTGCATGATGAAGAAAAAACAAACCGCTCCACACCCGCCTCTTTGGCCACCTCCGCCAAACGAACCGAGGCGCGATAATTGATGTCGAAGGTCAGTTCCGGATTCAGATTCCCTAATGGATCGTTCGACAGTCCCGCCAGATGGCACACCGCGTCGAATCCTCGTAAATCTTCCACTTCCACATCTCGAATGTCTTTATAAATTGTTTGAACCTTTTCAACCAGTTGACCACCGAAGGTACATCGCCGATAAAGATCGCAATCCAGTCCAACCACATCGAATCCATGCGTCAGCATCATCGGCATCATGGCCGTTCCAATATATCCAAGATTTCCTGTCACCAAAACTCTCATAACACTACTCCCATATTTTCCAGGGCGCCTTGCCCGAATCCCATAATTCCTGTAACAATCGTTTATCCCGCAGCGTATCCATACACTGCCAAAACGACGAATGCCGATAAGCCATCAATTGGCCCTCCCGGGCCAGGCGTTCCATCGGCTCTTTTTCCCATTGCGTCGAGTCTCCTTCGATATAATCCAGTACCTGAGGTTCAAGAACAAAAAACGCCCCGTTGATCCACCCTTCTTTTGTCTGCGGTTTTTCAGAAAATTCCACCACATGATCTCCGTCGAAAACCAGGTGCCCGAAACGAGCCGGCGGACGAACCGCTGTTACCGTCGCCAACCTCCCGTGGGAACGATGAAACACCAGCAATTGATCCAGATCGATGTTCGAAACACCATCGCCCCACGTGAGCATAAAGGTTTTATTTCCGATGTAAGGTTTAAGACGTTTAATGCGTCCACCCGTGTTGGTATCAATCCCCGTATCGATCAATTCCACCGTCCAATCCGGATGATTGTTGCCTTGGCGGATCACTTTGCCATCCCGAATCGTCACCGTCAAATTGCATTGAAGCGACGAATAGTCGAGCATGTATTTTTTGATATATTCCCCCTTGTAACCTAACGCGACAACAAACTCATTATACCCATAATGCGAATAATGCATCATGATGTGCCAGAGAATCGGCTTGCCTCCGATCTCTACCATAGGTTTGGGTTTGACGTCCGTTTCTTCCGCCAGCCGAGTCCCCGTTCCACCAGCTAATATTGCAACTTTCATGATTCACCCCCCTTCTTACAATTTCTTCCTGCTCACGCCTCCCCCTGTGACGGTGTCATCCGATAGCAATAAAATAATTCCCACTGCTGAAAAAAACATTCCAGGAATTCACCCTCGCCCACATCACTCAGCGTCGGCCAGGGCACATCGGGAATCAAACGAGTCATCTGAGATCGATATTCCTCCAGCGCTCTGCGCTTTATATCCAGCACATCGCCTACAAATATCGATGATCGAAATCGCCGGAGCAGATTCATTTGATAATTCGCCGATAAACTCACCCGTATCCTTCGGAAGGTTCCGCAACCCAGGCGTGCCGATTGACTGACCCAAGGCCAGTGATTCCAGAACCATACCGGATACTCATACACCACCGGACACAAACCGCAATTTTCCAGTGCAGCCAGAACAATCCTGTTCACCGCCAGGTGATCTGAAATATTTTCATGAAAACAGGGAATAAAAACCTGTTCCGGCTTTAAACGCTGAAGAATCTCTTCCACCTGAATTTCAGCTTCAACCGCCCGAAGATATAATTGGCCGTCCGGAAAATTCAGAAACATGATCCGATTCTCTTCAATCCCCAAAACACGACCGGCGGAAATCGCTTCGTTTTTTCGAATCGTCCTGAGAAGTTCTGCGGAAACAACCTTGTCGTGTGAACGGGCACCATCAGTCACAAATACCATGTCCACACGTGCCTGCGCTTTCCTTTTCCGAATAAGCGTCCCCCCGCAACCCAATGTCTCATCATCCGGATGCGGTGCAAACACAACCGCAGAACGCCCAAGCTCTTCTTCGGGCAATTCCTGAACTGAACGTTCCACAAAATATCGAACCAGTCGATACGCCTGATTGGTTAAATATGATTTATTCATGCCGTTGAATAAACCCTCATATAAGTGTCGTGTAATTTCTCCACAACGTTGCCCCATGGAAATAACCGAGTCACACGATCCTGTCCCGCGCGTCCCATCGCCCGGCGACGCGATTCGCTCTGGATCAGTCCGCAAATCGCCTCGCTTAATTCTTTCACATTTCCCGATTCTACCAGCACCCCCGTCTTGCCTTCGTCGACGATCTCCGGCATCCCCCCAACTCGACTGGCCACCACCGCAAGTCCACACGCCATCGCTTCAATCAAGCTCATTCCAAACGATTCGGAAAACGAGGGATTGATCAGAATATCCGCATTGGAATAATGATCTTTCAGCCGGTCGTTGGGAACAAACCCAATAAACCTGACTTGCGTGGCGATATTCGCAGGTAAACGATTTTTCAAGTATTTAAAATAGTCTTCACGATAATACATTCCAAGTCCGCGAACTTTTTCTTCGTTACTGATGTTCACGATGAAGTCTATCGGTGCCGTCCCCGCCGGGCCGACAATTTCCAGCACCGCCTTTGGATATCGCTGAACCACCCGCTCAAATGCGTCGAGCAAGACATGAATTCCTTTTTCCGGAGAAATACGCCCAACATAGATCAATCGAATTTCATCGTCGCGTCGCGCACACCCCAAACCTGATTTGAATTGATCAA
>JAAZAW010000045.1 GCA_012514125.1 Phycisphaerae bacterium
CGCCGGTCGAGGCCACAATATTACCGGTGTCCACACCTGTCGAGTCAAAACGAATCAAGGTGATTCCCCGATCATTCGGACCGCCTTCGGTCGTCGTTCCATAAAGTCCGATATACCCTCCGCCATTCGGATCCGCCCCGCCTGTGGTCCCATCAGCAGGACGAAAATCCAAACTGATTGCCACCGTCGAACAATCACCGGTATCGATCACGGGAGAATAGACCCTGACGTCGGGTGTCCAGCAGGAAAGATATTTGCGATGATCAGCCCACGTATTGTACGCGGCATTGCGAATAAGCCCGCGATCGCTCAGGTTCGTCGTCCAGCCCGCCACCGTGCTGATGGACGCATCCGGTGCAAAATCCACCGGTTCAAAATCAATATGGTACAAAGCGTCCGGATAAGGATTCGGATCGGGTTCGGGACCTTTTTCTATAATCAAATTGTCCACTGAGGTCATGCTGGTCGTCGCATTCAAACCTCCGCGGAACCATATCTGGTCAAATGTCCCGCTGCACACCGTTTTGCCGAAACTGCCGCCCCAAAACAGTGTTACCGGCTCACCGCCATTGATCGAAATCGTCGTCGTTCGATTCCCGTTGTCCACCTGAATATCAAAATGGTAATTCGTGCTGCTATCGACATATGTCCACGTCCCAAGGGTCACATAATTATCTGTACCTTTAGTCGAAGCTACAATATTACCCGTGTCCACACCTGTCGAGTCAAAACGAATCAAGGTAATCCCTCGATCCGTTCCACCGGAACTGGCGGGTGAACCATAAAGTCCAATATAGCCTCCGCCATTCGGATTCGCCCCCCCTGTGGTCCCATCAGCCGGACGAAAATCCAAACTGATTGCAACCGTCGAACAATCGCTGGTATCGACCACCGGAGCATACGCGTAGGCTGACGTTGTCCAGCAACTAAGATATTTCCCATGCGATCCCCACGCATTGTAGGATGCATCGCGAATATATCCCTTATCAACCGACGTCCATCCATCCACTCCATTAATAAGACTTCCCACGACAAAACAAGATGCTTCAAAATTTGAGGAATATAATGTCTGTTCGACAACCGTTTCGACAAGGATATTATCAAAACTTACCAATCCGGTAACCGCGTTATTATTGCCGCCGCGAAAACGAATCGTACTGACACTTCCATTTTCACTTACCGTTTTCCCCATAAAGCCGCCCCAACTGCCCGAAACCACGCTGCCGCCATTGACCGACAACGACCATGTCTGAGAAACACTATCAATGGTAATCTCAAACGTATAAGTTGTGGCCGCTCCATTAAAAGACCAGTCCAAACCCGTATCCCACCAGCTCGTACCACCATTACTCATGGCAATATACCCGCTGCTTCCATTCAGACCATCGCTCACCAGTGTCATACTTGTAATGGCATAACCTGCCGCGTCAAGTATTTCAATCCCGCCGGCCCAGGTATTGGCCGTCTTGGCATTGTCTCCAGGCTTCATATCAAAAGTAATGCGAGTCTTCGGAGTCGCCGTACAATCTAAATTCGGCAAAACCGCATAAAAGGAACCACCATTCACAATCAGATGCTGCCCATGACCCGTCCAACCGCCATAGGCTTCGGATTTGACACGAGCCCAGACACTACTACCAGCTGTCGTCCATCCATTCTGACCGTCAATACTCGCATCCAGGATGTATTGCGGAGAATCAAAACCGGTCGAAAATACAGTAGCCCCCCACCCATAGGAAGCATTGAACAATAATGCAGCAACAATTAAAATCGCCTTTTTCATCACTCTCTCCTTTGACATTTAACGTTAACTTGCAGCCCGTTTATTTAACCGGTACCGCACCGGTAGATTCCCGAATGATAAGTTTTCCAGGCTTCCAACTATCCGCAGTTCGTCGATACGCATCCGCCAGAGATATTCGCTTTTCCAGAAGATCAATCAACAAATTGGATGCTTCGCGACCATACTCGAAAAGTTCCATATCGATCGCGGTGATCGCGGGATTAAACCACTCGCAAAGAGAGGTATCGCTGGGGCATAGAACGCTCAGATCCCGCGGGCATGCCAATCCGCTACGCTGAATAGCCGATAAAAAACCCAAACACCACTGATCGTTACTGACAACGGCTGTGGCACGGGAACGCGCATCTCTCCTGGCCCAGGCCTCCCCTGCGGCAAAAGCGACACGAAACTGATTGTCTTCGGTTTCTTCCAAAATAGGCACATCGACTTTCAAATCCACCGATGGGTTGTTTTTTCGAAATAGCTCAATTCCTTTAGACAGAAGTTCCCGGGAACGGAGTCCAAAAAGTCCCGGGATCATGACATGCCGATGGCCTAGTTTCGTCAGATACGTCAAAATATCAAACCAGTTCGTCACCATATCGCGTGCGACCGCCAGAATTCCCTGGAGCGGAAAGTCGGTCGTATCCCCCACCATCACAAATGGAATTTGTTTTTCAATAAATCGTTCAATAACCTTCGATTCGACCTGCCCGGTAATCACCACACCATCCACACTACGCTGACGAAGCTTGTTCGGCATCACAAAATTATCGATTGTCGAAAGATCATATGAACTGACCGTACAATTGTAATCCTGTTCTATGCATGCCTGCTGAACACCGGCCATGATCGTTGAAAAATAAGCATTGGCCAATCCCAATGTCACTTTTGACGAAAGTAAAAAACCAATATTGTACGTTTTACCCGTTGAAAGTGCCCGCGCAGATGCCTGAGGCGTGTAATTAAACTTTTCAGCTATACCAAGAATTTTTTCACGAGTTTTTTGGCTGACGCGAGTCCCCGATTTACGTTCGTTCAAAACATCAGATACCGTGGACTTGGCTACGCCCGCTATTTTCGCCAGATCCTGAATTGTCACTCTCGATTTTAGTTGAATTGCCATAGCTCTTCCTTGTGACGTCATATTAGCAGAACCGGTTCGTCATGTCAAGTATAATCATTTGCTTGCATTTGATAATATCACATGAAGTAATGTGTATAAATATTATAAGGAAATTAAAACTCGTCAAAAATTTACTAAGAACGTATATGAAAAAGGTATCAGGCTTATAATACATCCTTGATTTAATCATGGTGCGTTAGCCAGTCTGTTCGACAGATGGATTGAATCTGTTCCGGGGTCAATCGGTTCCAGGAATTGGCGGCAGCGGTAAATAGATCGTCGTCCCCGTCATAGGTCCTATTGGACCCGTCGTGATCCTGAAAATCCCGCCAGAGCCGCTCGGTGGGATTGAGTTCCGGGCTGTCCGGCGGCAATCCGGTCTTCAAAGGTCTTCACCCGCTCTTTCGCCAGTTGGGTTGGCTGACCGGGCAATGACCGGTTCGCCAGCCCCGCCAGGCCTTTGTCCCGATATCGATACACCCGGCGTTGAACCCAGCGAAAATGGCGGCTCAGGATTTGGCCGATCTGCGGGGCCGTTTGCCCCTGACAGGCTAAAACCACAGCTCGAATTCGGTCTCGAATGGGGGCGTATGGCTTTAAATTCATCAAACGCTCCAGCTCTTTGATGGGCTGGTACGGAAAAACCTGCATCAATTCCTTCCCCTCCTTAACGTATCCTCCTAGCCCCCTTTTCACGAGCCGTTTTGATCGTATTAGTAAATTCATAGTAATGATTTTTGACTAAATCGCTGAAAGGGACTTCGGAATACCAACGATTTATTCACATCAGATAACGCTCGCCGTAAACCTTATTTCTTCTGTGCTGGTTTTTTCAGAATCGACGGAGGAATTTCTGCCGGACACCAAACATTTAAACCATTGTAACACCTTTGATTTAAAGCGTTTACATTGTATTTACCCAATTTTTTCAATAGAATCTGGTCTTTTCGGAAAGACATGGTAATATAGATCAAACGTTGCGTGGTTCGACTGTAAACTATCAACAGCTTATCAACAGAGTCGAATACGCAAACATTTCGGAGTAAATTCATAGTTCAGCGGAAATCATAACTCAAAGTCCGATAAACCTTTGAGTCACTTGACACTTTTTGTTTTGAGGTAATTGCATCATGACTTTAAAATCAAGAATGCCCTTCAGTCTCGACGATCCCGCATGCCTGTATGAAGTTGCAATGTTGAAATTCAAGCATAATTATTCCGAACGGGAAATCGCCGCTTTTTTTGGTTTTGAGCAAGACAATCGAACCCAGATTCGCAAGGCACTGGCCAAAGCGGAAGAAACGGGAATCGTTATCAAACCGCCAATCGCCCTGATTCGCCCCGGCGGTATCGCGCTGGACAAAAGACCTCTCGAATTGCAGTTGATCGCCAAATTCAACCTCAAATACGCCGAAGTGCTCGAAGGATATTCCGACGCCTACCTGGGCCACGATCGCCATCTTCAAAATATCATGCTCGATCGCCTCGCAGCGTCGGCGGCGGTGTATTTCGATACGCTTATGGAAAAAACACCCCCCGCCCAAACGGTCTGTATTAACTGGGGATACACCATGAGGCTGTTTGTCAGTCAGGTGCTCAACCTCGTGCCCGCCCAACGGCATCATTACAGCACCCAAATTAACAAACTCCAGCGATACATCCTTCCCATGGTCGGCATCATCGGCACAGGCAATCGTATTCAGGTGGCGGAACGAGAAGCCTATCAGTTGGCCCTCGAACTGGCAAGAAAATACGACGCCATCCCGCGGCACCTGCCAAGCCCCGCCATCATTCGCGACCACAACCAGGCCGACGTCGTCGAACAACTCGAGCCTGTGAAAAATTCCCTCGACATGCTCAGCCGATCCGATATCGCCATCACGGGGATTGGTTTCGTCGATGATAATCAGAAACTTTACAGCGATATGACCATCGTCAAACAGCAATTGCTCACCGCCGATGAAGTTAAATTCATGCGATCCCGCGGCGCTGTGGATGAAATCGCCAATTGGTTCTTCGACAATAAAGGCCAGGAGCTAAAAGCCTCATCAATAAACAATCACTCGATCAAACCCATCGGATTGGGACTTGACGGCTTGCACAAAATCGCCTCACGGGGCGGCGACGTCATTGCCATTTGCGGCTGCGACCAGCGGCGTATCCAGGCTCTTCGAGCGTGCCTGCTGAGAAAAAACCGAATGATCACCGCCCTTTTCACGGATCATCTGACCGCACAAGAATTACTGAAAGGTCAATAATTTTATTGAATTTCTTCCGCGGGAAATTGTTCGGGAAAAACAATCTTCGCCATCGCCTGGAAAAGTTCCAGTGCCGCGCTGGTTCCCGAACTTTTGTTCATCAGCACGATAATCGTCGCTTTTTTCTCTGGCAGATGGAACATCGCGGTGTTGTATCCGTCGACTTCGCCGTCATGGCCGAGGAACCCCCAGATTCTCATTATTCCCAACCCATATTGAAAATCCGATTGACCGTTGAAAGACGTCTGTTTGGCGAAAGTTTCCGCTGTAATCAACTCCCCTGTCGCAAACGCGGGCGCCCAAAGCTCCAGAACGTTCAGATACGACACCATCCCCCCCGCCGCCCATGCTCCCGAGGGATCCAGCGCGGTCACATCGACCAGGGTTCCATCGTCCGCTTCAATGTACCCCCTGCTGTAGTGTGCCGTGGTAATGGGTGTCGAAGGAAAAAAAGTATACTTGAGTTTGAGCGGCATGACCACTCGTCGATCGATCTCATAGCCGATCGTTCGCTTGGTCACTTTTTGAACAATCAAACCCAATAAGACATAATTGGTATCCGAAAGACGAAACCCGCCGCCGGGCTGAAAATATGGACCGTGATCCACCGCAATCCGCACCAGTTCCGCCGGCGTCCATTTCCGGGCGGGATCGTTCAGACTCGATTGAATAAATTCTTCATCATCCGCATAATTGAATAAGCCGCTGGTGTGATTGAGCAACTGCCGGACCGTGATCATATCCTCACCCGGAACAACAAAACCAAGCCTGAACGATTTCAACGTCTGATCGAGAGTGATCTTGCCCTCATCCACCAATTGCAGCACCACCGTCGCCGTAAATGGTTTGGTCAATCCGCCGATACGAAAACGATTCGTGGCATTCATCAGCATTTGTGGATTAGTATTCGAAACCCCCGCCACCTTAATCCATTCGCCGACATCGGGATACCATACCCCCGCGATTACACCGGGAATGGAATATTTCGCGACAATACCATCAAGAGCGATCTGAAGTTTCTTTTGCATCGCACGAGGAAGTTGTTTTTCAGGAACAGGCTCCCACCCGCCGCAGGAAGGGATGAGGCATACCGCCAGGATAAAAATCCCGGGAAAAAGAAAACGACAAAAAACAACGTCGCTTGAAACACTCTTGCGCATGTCCGTCTCTCCTAATGTCATCGGGAGTAATCTTAACCGCATCAGTCCAAAATCACCAGCGAAAAGCATTTTTGCCTTTCAGCGATTCGGCGTAAATAATTAAGAGAATCCGGTTGAATAGAAGGAGGCAGAAAATGTGGTTTAAAATCATCAGTTTTATTCTGGCAGCTTCATCGTTTATCAAAATGGGATACGGCATCGCCATGGGGGACCGTTTTTTCGACTGGGCACGACGGGAATATAAGCGGGAACGGCCTTCGGGTCTTGTAACCGTATTGTTTCTCCTGACGCTTCTTCTGACGTTGATCACCTGGTATGCGACCTGGGCACATTATGTTCCCTATGGCTGGATATTGACGGTGTTAATGACTTTCTTCGGCCTGTATGCGTTAGTGATTTTACTCAAATGGAAGTCAATCACCCCGAAATATATTCCCTTGATTGGAAGGTTTCAGAAAAACCGAACCTTCTGGTACATCATAGGCGTGATCTGGGGCGTCGTGTTTTTGTTAATGGGTATTTTCCTTTATTGACCCTGTCGTACCACTTTTGATTAATCGAGATTTGGGCTTTGGATTTTCGGTCAGCGACCGCAATGTCGGCATTCTTAATATAGCGGCACGATTCAATCAAAAACGGATCAAACGCGCTTAACCATTTCTTTCCCTTGACTTTTCCATAGTAAAAGCATGATATTAATAAACAATGCGATATGGATTTTTCTATTTGAAAGAAACGAAATGCTGACCCAAGCCATCACGCAAACTCTCGATAGTATCTGCCGGGACAAATTCAACGTCCTGCTGCCGAACGATCCACCTGTCCCTGTAGGCTATATGGATCCCAAACCTCTGCCCACCGGTTACCAGAGCCACAACCACAATTACATTGAACTGGTTCAGCTCGTCGAGGGAAAATTCCGGCTTCATACTTCCCATGAAACGATCCGCATGAACGATCACGATTGCTGGCTTATTCAACCCCTGGCTGTCCACGGCGAGACCTATGCTTCACCCCGCCAGGCGTACAAACTTCTGTGGATTGTCTTTACTCACATGGGGGTTAATTTTTTCATCAGCGCCTACACTCCTCAAACCGGTTTTGTCGTCCCGGTGGAACGCCTCTACTGTCTGATCGATCAGCTCGAATCGCTCTGGGAACTCGCCGCCAGGAAAGACTTTACCCACAATCGATTGATCCGCGCCGAGTTTCAAGCCCTGATGATCCGGTCACTCCTGACAGGACTCTCACAGATTGAAATCCAGCGAAGCGAACAAATCGACCACCAGAAAGTCCTGATCGGGCAGATTCGACAATACATCGAGCATCATTTCTGTGAGGATATCTCCATCAACGGACTGGCACAGATGGCCCGTTGCACCCCAAACTATCTCAACGGACTTTTCCGAAAATTTCTGGGTCTGCCGATCCACCAGTACGTCCTGCAAAAACGGCTCGAGACCGCCAAACGCCTTTTGACAGAACAGCAAATTCCGGTCAAGGAAATCGCCTACAAACTGGGGTTCAACGATCCTTTATATTTCAGCAGGCTCTTCAAGAAACGCTTTGGCGTTCCTCCATCCAACTTCGGGCATATCGCCGTTTACTCCAATCTCAAATAACCAAGCCGCCTCATAACACCGGGCAATCCCGCGGCAAAATGCCGCCGCTAACTTTGAACAATGTGCAGCGGCGCAATCCCAAGAACCAGTTTCTTCAAGCCGGCGATATTGAACTGAATGCTCGCGTTATAATTCGTTCCGCTCAGATAAACTTCCTGAATCACGCCGTAACCGAATTTTTGATGATAAACCCGCTGACCCGGGCGATATTGACATTTTGGCCTGGCCGGCAGCGCCGTGACCGCTTCGGTATCCGCTGATTTTCTCGGAGAGATCACGAATTGACTCACCCGAGTCGGACGTGTCAGTTCGCTCACGTCCATGCCTTCGACCGATTGCGGATCGATCTCTTTTAAAAATCGTGAGGGAAAATTCTGCCGATAGCTGCCACGTGTCGAACGATGATGCGAAAAACACAGGTGCAATTCGCGCTTGGCACGGGTAATACCGACGAATAAAAGCCGACGCTCTTCTTCGATCTGGTTGTCATTGCCCAGACACATCGCATGCGGAAGAATTTCTTCCTCGACCGCAATAATAACAACCTGCTCAAACTCAAGCCCCTTCGCCGCGTGCATCGTCAAAAGCACAACCCGGTCCGAATCGTCTTCGACCGCGTCGATATCGTTCACCAGAGAAAGCTGGGCGATAAAGTCCGTCAACGAGCCGTCGGGGGCTTCACGATCATAATTCTGGGCCGTTCCGACGAATTCCTCCAGGTTGGCCACAGGGGAAAGCTCGTCGGGACGATTGTCTTTTTCACTGCGTTTTTGATAATAATTCCGTAGCGAACTGGCATCGATGGTCTGGCGTACCAACTCCTCCATGGTCACACCGTTCGCAACGGTCTTGCGCAAACGTTCCATCATCTCGGCAAAACGTATCACATTGACTTGCGATTTGCCCAGTGATGGAATCCGATCCGCGTTTAAAACCGCTTCATAAAAGATCACACCCTGAGTGCGGGCGTAATCTTTCAAAACCGCCTGGGCCTGGGCGCCGATCCCGCGAGTGGGCATGTTGATGATACGTTCCAAACCGACCGTGTCGGCAGGATTCGCGATCACCCGCAAATAGCTCATCAGGTCGCGAATTTCCTTGCGCTGGAAAAAACTCACCCCGCGAGCAAGCTGATAAGGAATTCCGTTGTCCCGAAGCGTCTGTTCCACGGTGCGGAAGAGCGAATTCACCCGGCACATGACCGCGATCTGGGAATACGCCCTGCCCTTGAGTTTTGCCTGGCGGATCAACTCAACTACCTGGCGGGCTTCGTCATTTTCATCCTCGCAGGAATGAATCTTGAGTTTTTCGCCCTGGCCCAGGACGGAAATCAGCTTCTTGTCCTTTCGCTGTTTGTTGTTTTTGATCAGCGAATCCGCCGCGTTGAGAATATGGTTGGTGGACCGATAGTTATTTTCCAGGTACACCACCTTGGCGTCGGGAAAATCTTTCTCAAAATCAAGAATGTTGCCGATCTCCGCGCCCCGCCACCCATAAATCGACTGGTCCGGGTCGCCTGTGGCGCAAAAATTTCGCGTATGAGCGGAAAATCCCTTTGCCAGCAGGTATTGAACGCGGTTGGTATCCTGATATTCATCCACAAGTAAATATTGATATCGCCGATGGATGGCATCACGGGCGAATGGCTCATTGAGCAAATCCAGCGTTTTCAAAAGCAAATCGTCAAAATCCAGCGCTTTGTTCTCTCGCAGCATGTCTTCGTATCGAGCATAGATTCGTGAGAGCGCAGGGACCAGATATTGAGGAAGGTCGAGCTTTGAAGATAATTCATCGGGCCTGACCATTTGACTCTTGGCGCGGGAGATCACTCCTTCAACCTTGCCGACCGTCATGCCCGCGGGCAGTGCTCCGACGTCGCCGCAGGCGGTTTTGATGAGCTTGCCGGTGTCGCTGGTATCGAAAATAGTAAAATTACTCTCCAGTCCGATGGTTTTTCCATACATGCGCAGCAGTTGGACGCAAAATTTATGAAAAGTCGAAATCGCCGGACCGAATCCGGATTCGGAGTCCAGAAACTGATGGACACGCTGAGCCATTTCGGCGGCGGCTTTATTCGTAAAAGTTATGGCTACGATAGTGCTCGGATCGACACCCTGTGAGATCAAATACCCGATTCGGCGAGTAATCACGCGGGTCTTGCCGCTGCCGGCGCCCGCCAGAACCAGGAGCGGTCCTTCCATGTGGGTTACCGCCTCACGTTGTGGGCCTGTCAAATCCGCTAATATCTGTTCTTCGGCGATCATTGTTTACTCCAGAGACGAACATAAACGTAAACAAAGAATTCTATCACATTTTCCGTTGAAACCCAACCCTATGCTGAGGAAAAAGTGAGCAGTAATCGCCTTGTGTGCAGGAAAGCAAAAATTCCATCCCGGATTATTCGATGACGGGCAACCAAATCGTCATTTCTGAGCGTCCGCGGTTGGCCCATATATAATAAGGAATGGCGATGATTTGAGTGGGACGATGCTTCACCTCCAATTTCGTTACCGGACGATACAGCGCATCTTCAGATTGAAATTCAAACGCCGGTGATTTCACAGCCAAAGTTGTAAAGTCAAATTTGGCCGTCGGTATTATCACAGCCTGTGAAGCCAGAATGGAAAAATCGTTTTTTATGCCGACTTCGTGAACGGATTTGAGATTTTTATTATCGACATCTTCGATGCAATAGACGAGCGGGCCTCGCATCATGGCGACTCGGTGGAAGTTGTCTGTTACGTGCGAGTGGCAGGCGATGAATTTGAGCGGCATGGGCAAGGTCAATTCCACTCGGTCGCCATTAGTCCAAGTTCTATTTATTGAAAAGTACTGACCGGGCGTTGCGGAGTTTCCGACGGCTTGGCCGTTGATCTTGATGTCACAACTATCAGCCCAGCTTGGAATCCGTAAATTAAGATTGAAGGTTTCCGGTTTGTCGGTGTTTATTGTCATGACGATAAGGCCATCGTAAGGGTACTTTGTCTGCTGGGTGAGCGTGAGTTGATCGCCGTTTTTCAGAGTTATTCCGGCTGTTCCGGTGTCGTAAAGGTGAACCCAGACTCCCTCGTTGTCGGTGGAATAAAAATACCCCGGCAGCATGGCGAGCAGTCGCTGGAGGTTGCTTGGGCAGCAGGTGGTGTCGAACCATTTTTGGCGTTGATGGTCTCCGAACGAGGCGAGAGGATTCACATAAAAGTAGTGTTGATAATCGAGTGAGATGCCGGAAATGACACCGTTATATAAACTTCGTTCGAGCCAATCGGCGAAGCGGGCGTCGGCGGTGATGTGGAGATTTCTGTAGTTCCACATGACATTGGCGATGGCGGCGCAGGTTTCGGTGTAGGCGAGCAAATTGGGTAGTTCGTAATCCAGGCCGATGGCTTCATGACGATAGCGTGAGCCGACGCCGCCTGTAATATAAATTCGTCGATTGACAAGATTTTGCCAGAGGCGATTAACCGCCTGGGCGATTTGGGGATCGTCGGTTTCCGCCCAGAGGTCACTGCCGCCACAGGCCATATACAGATTTCGGACGGCGTGTCCCCAAAGCTCGGTTCGCTCGGTGAATTTAACGGTGCAATCCTCGGACCAGGCGGTTTTCCAGGAGGCATCTGCGTTGAGTTGATCGAGAATATGTCGGCTGAAATCGAGATATTTTTTGTCGTCGGTGGTTCGATAAAGTTCGACCAGAGCCATTTCGATTTCCGGGTGGCCGCACGCCCAGACTTCCTTTTTGTCCGGGCCGAACCGATTGTAGAGATAATCGGCGAAGCGGATGGCGGAATTAAGGACACGATCATCGCCGAGGCATCGGTCGATTGCGATGGCGGCCTGGAAATAATGGCCTGCGCAGTACATTTCGTGAGCGTCGGGGTTGGTGAAACGTTCTTCCGGTTTGGTGAAAAAGGTGTTCAGGTATCCGTCATCGCACTGGGCGGGCAGGATGACTGTTATGGCGGTTTCGAGTTGGCGGCGAATGTCAGGGTCGTCCTGGTCTGTCAGGGCGAAGGCGGCAGCTTCCATCCATTTATAGATATCGGAATCGGTAAACAACGGGCCTCGGCGTTCACATTTTTTTTGGCCCGTCAAACGGCGGAAATTGTCGAGGATACCTTTTTCTTCGAAAAGTTCGAAGAGTTTTGGGATGCTGATGGTGCGATTCCCCTCACGATAGCCGGCCCAGAAACTTTCAGGGGCAAAACTGACATTGGCGACCGGTAGCGGGACCAGTTTGGCGGCGGCGCTTTTCGTTGTATCGATGATATACGATTTCGACATGAGTGACTCCTGTGAATGAATTTTGTTTTTTCATTATGCAAGATTTTCCTGCCTTCGCCAAGATGAATAAAGCGTAGAAAATATGGACAAATCCGACTATAGTGGATGTCAGGCTTTGGACTTTGGCTTTAGGTTTTGGGAAGAAGTGGAGGCAGGAGAATTGGATATGACGTTGATGATTCATGAGGGAATTTTGCCCAAGGCGCTTAATGGCGGACTTTTTATGTCTGCCGGTGTTGGGCGCCATCCGAGAAGGTGTATTGACAGTTTTGAAATTATTTTTATGCGCAGCGGCCGGCTTGTGATACAGGAAGCGGAGAGGCAGTTTACGCTTGGTGTCAATGACGCCCTGCTGCTGTATCCCAACCGGCAGCACGGGGGGTTGAGCGATTATGAAAAGGATACCAGTTTTTACTGGATTCATTTTCATCTTGAGGCTCAGAATTACAAAATCATGGACGAATTCAGGTCGGAAGATTCGTATATTTCCGTTGCACAATTTTCGAAACCTGAGCGGCCTGAACGAGTGATTGAACTTTACCGGCGGTTTCTTCACAGCCAGGAGGAGGGATTTGCCTGTGGTATGGAAGCGGATTTGCTGGTGGGAGAAATGTTGATGGAATTGGCGTTTCATGTGGAGCCGACGCCGGGCAATCGAGCGGCGATGAGACTGGCTGAGGCAGTGAAGAAAATCGTCAACGCGGAATTTTTCAAAAGTGAGCTGTCGCCGGGTGTTATCGCGGAAAAGTTTGAGGTCAATTGTGATTATCTGGGCAGAGTGTTTAAACGGGTCAGCGGGGAGAGCATCGGGAGTTTTATCATCAACCGGCGACTGCGCGAGTCTCGAAAACTTCTGCAGGAATCGGACCTGAACGTCAACCAGGTGGCGAGGGCGGTCGGATTTAACGATCCGGGATATTTTCGGCGGTTGTTTCGCAAACGATATGATATCAAGCCTACAGAATTGAGGAAGATGTATTACCGGGTTCATGTGAATGTGAAATAGAAGAAGTTGGAAGTGGGGTTGGGTGAAACCCTTTTTGAAATTGTCCGGTTCGGACCCGGGGGAATGCGGAAGGTCTTTCGCTGGCTTACGGTATGTCGCTTCGATCCATTCGACAAACTCAGCGATCGAAAGTTTGATTTTTTCATGCTACGGTGATTTTTCAAAAGAGTGTTATTTTTCGGCAGGAATTGCGCTGGGCGGGTAATTTTTGCGCGGGGTGTACGCGAAGATTTTTTTTGGGGAGATATTCGACTCAATTTTTTCATTTTCTCTAGAATGGACGTTTTGATGCGTTATACGCGAGTTATTTGGGGGTGTAAAAATATTTTTTTGAGTTTGGCATGGGGTTTGCATTTTCCTGGGGTAACCGTAGTCGGCGGAGTCCGACGTGACAGGAGTCAGGATGATGAGAAACGGGAACGACAACAACAATGATCGACCGATGGCCGATTCGCAGGTGCGAACCTGGGCGGATCTGGAACAACTGGCTCGGCAAGTGATTCACGCATCCAATGTGGCGGTGATGATTCACGCCGAGCTTGATTTGTTAGACGACACGGATGTATCAGAAAACCGATCCGGCAAGAAGGCGGGCTAAACGAGCATGTTGTACGGCGTGTATTTATCAGCGACAGGAATGGCGATAAACCAGCACAAGCAGGACGTGGTGGCGAATAATCTCGCGAACGTCGATACGGCTGGTTTCAAGCGTGATCTTGCTGTTTTTCAGGAACGGATGCCTGAAGCCAAGTCAGCGGGAAAAGAACGATTTCTGCCTTCAAATCTTAAAAATTCGACGGGCGGAGTTTTTGTTTCGAAAATTCACACCGATTTTACTCCCGGGGCGATGGAGGTTACGAATCGTAATCTGGATATCGCGATTAACGGGAATGGTTTTTTGATGGTGCAGGACGGTGAGGAAGTGCGGTTCAGCCGGGATGGACGTCTTGGAATTGTCCATGGCCGGCTGGTGCGTGAGATTGACGGCAAGGCGGTTCTGGACGATCAGGGTCATGAGATTTTTGTGCCTGATGTCGCGAGAAAAGATATTCAAATCGACAGCAATGGAACGATTCGGGTGCGAAACGAAGAAGTAGCCAGGTTAGGGGTGGCTGATTTCGAGCAGCCGCAAAATTTGCGTAAGGTGGGCGGGAATTTGTTTTCGGCAATGGGACAGGAATATTTTCTGGTCGATACGCCGATCATGAGCGAAACGATCGAGATGAGCACGGTGAACCCTGCGAAAGAACTGGTGGAGATGATCAAGCTTTCGCGGAGTTTTCAATTGAACGCGGAGATGCTGACCCTTCAGGACCAGACACTCTCGCGTCTGGTGAGTGAATTACCCAAGGTTTAGTTTCAGGATAAATGGAGCATAAGAGTCAATGAGTATTATGGCAATGCACACATCGGCGACGGGTTTGGAAGCGTTGTCCACTAAGTTGGATGTGATTGCGAATAACCTGGCGAATGTGAATACTGTTGGCTTTAAGCGCAGCAGGGTTAATTTTGAGGATTTGTTTTATCAAATTCGCCGTCAGCCCGGAGTGGAAAACTCGTTGGGTGATATTACTCCCGCGGGCGTGGAGGTTGGAACGGGCGTTCGGGTCAGTTCGACACAATTGATGTTCCAGCAGGGAAGTTTTGAACCGACAAATAATCCGCTTGATCTGGCGATTGACGGGAATGGATTTTTCCGGGTTCAGATTTACCAGGATATGGGGCCTAACGGCGTGGGTTATACGCGGGCGGGGAATTTTTTCATTAACGCGAATAACGAGCTTGTTTTGGGCAATTCGAATGGATTCAAGCTTGATCCGCCGATTACGATTCCGGACGATGCGACGTCGATTACGATCGGGTCCGACGGGAAAGTCGCGGTGACGACGCCGGGCGATGCAGCGGCTCAGGAAGTGGGACAGATAC
>JAAZAW010000384.1 GCA_012514125.1 Phycisphaerae bacterium
CGACCCGAAGCCCCATTCCCTGCCCTCTGCCAGAAAAGACTGAGGGGTTACAAACAATATCCTTTTCTTTTTGAAAGCGATTCTTCAAAATAGTATTCGAAGATTTATTTTTTCACCCGAAAGTGAATTTTTATCATAAAATAAGGTCGCGAAACGCAAAGAGAAAAAAGGACCGTTTTCGACAAAAAAACAGGTAAACAACAAAATTCCTGTGCAAAAAAACTCGAAAATCGTCTCCTTTTCCTCTTCGCTATGACAATAAATTTTTTCCGTCGCATGGCTTCATACCGCCGTGGTATAAATGTTTATTAAGGATAGAGAATCATGATGCCCGAATTAATCGTTGTTATTTTTCTTGCGGTTCTGGGGGCGAGCATCGGTAGCTTCCTGAACGTGGTCATTTACCGTCTGCCCAGAGGCGAATCGATCGTTTCCCCGCCGTCGCGATGCCCCACGTGTGAACGATGGATCCGCTGGTACGAAAACGTGCCGGTATTAAGTTACCTGGCCCTTCGAGGCCGATGCGCCGGATGCAAAACGCCCATCAGCCCACGCTATGCCCTCGTCGAATTAATCACCGCCGTCCTGTTCGTAGCGATTTACGATGCCCTTTACCTCAGCCACATGCACCCATGGTTCAACGGCGCAATGGCCACCTGGCCCCTCATGGCTGGACATCTCATTCTCCTGGCTGTACTGGTGGTGTGTTCCGCCATCGATATTGAATTTTACCTGATTGATATTCGAATTACCTATTTTGCCATGATGGCCGGCGCTCTCATGTGGATGTCCGTCCCTGCCGCCCATCTAGCCAAAATCGACGGTTTAGGCGACAACGCCGCCATGATTCTCGCCGGATTGACCGGTGCGGTAATCGGCATGATCATTCGCCGGCGAATCGTCTTCAAAAATACCCCAAATCCCGAGCAGCAGGAGCTTCCCGAACAGCTCGGCGAAGAAAACGTATCGGAATTGAAAAAAAACGAGTCGGCCAAACCCAAATCCAAACCCAAATCCAACGCCAACGCCTGGCAGGTGGCGGGTTTGGCAATCTTTGCCTTTGGTTCCATCTGCCTCATAGTTTGGGCTATCCTGGGCGAACACGATAAATATTCATTCGCCATGCGGGCCCTGGCGTATGTGGGTTGGGCGTTCCTGGCCATCATCCTGGGCGGAATTCCACAACGCCAATCCGATCGCGAGATCGTCCAAGCCATCGAAGAAGAAAAAAGTTTTGCCCGAATAACCGCCTTGAAAGAATTCGCAGGACTTTTACCCATAATCATCGGATTTCTCGTCGGTGTTTTCGCCATACACGCAAGCCCGGCTCTGGAAAACGTTGTTCGGAAAATCTATGAACTGAAAATCGGAGCCTTTACCCCGTTTGTAGGACTAAGTTACGCCCTGGCGGGAATATTCCTCACCTCAACCTTCGGCTGGGCCGTCCGAATTCTCTTTACCCTCGGATTCGGAAAAGAAGCAATGGGCGCAGGCGACATCTATATCCTCGCCGCCATCGGAGCCATCGCTGGAACATTTGTCGCCATTGTTGGTTTTTTCATCGGTTCTGTTATTGGCGTTTTCGGAATCGTTGTGTTATTATTGTGGAAAACGTCGCGGGCACTGAGTTATGGCCCGTGGATCGCGATTGGCGCATGGATATGTTTATTGTTTTATAACCCGATCTTCAATTACTTAAGACCCGCAGGGGCCATGATGTTGCACCTGTTCACGGGAAACGAAGGGAAGTGACCGATGAGCATCCGAACATTCTGGGCGTGGCTGAGAATGATCGTTACGCTGATTGTGCTTTTTGCGATTATCCTGGTCATCTGGATGAACTGGAATAAAAAAGCCGATGTCTGGCTGTTTCACCATTTTCAGCAGATTCCCGTTTTGTGGCTCATTGTGATCACCGCCATCGTCTCTCTGATTACAAAATGGGTCGTCGGCGGTGTGCATCACGCCTATCGACAACTCAAATCTTCTCAAAGCAAGGACAAAATGGACGAAATTCTAAAAAGAGAAAAAACACCGCAGAATAAGCCGTAAAGTTCACTTGCCTGTCTGGTCGATGAAAGAGTTTATAGACCAGGGCCGATGACAATTAATTTGATTCTATTTCCGTGTAATAAACTTCGACGGTTACTTATGGAGGCCTGAATGATGAGAAACAAAATTGTGAGTGCGTGTCTGGTATTGGTCGCGGTAGTGACCCTCGGCGGCTGCGCCGAACAGGAAAAACGAGAAATCGATCGCTTGACACTGTCGAAACAGGACCTGGAAGGGCGAGTCCAGCAACTGACCGATGAACTCGATACCAAACAGGCGGAACTGAGCAACTGCCAGGACAAACTTGCCCAGCTTACCGGTTCCCAAACGGCACTCCAGAGACAATTACAGGAAGCATTAAAACAACAGCCTCCTCAGCAGGCCCTGCCTCAGGGGTTCGAGATTCGCGAAGGAAAGGTCATGACCTCGCTACCGGTGGCGGTGCTCTTCGATTCGGGACGAAACGTTTTAAAATCGTCGGCGTCGTCCAAACTCAACACCGTAATCAATCAAATTCGCGCAAACTTCCCTGGGATGGACGTTTATGTCGTCGGGCATACGGATACCGACCCGATTCGCCGAACCAAAGACAAGTGGCAGGACAACCTCGAGTTGTCGCTGGCGCGGTCGGCGGCGGTGACCCGCTACCTGATTTCGCATGGGCTTAACGCCAAACAGGTAATTACCGCCGGTGTAGGCGAGTATCGCCCCGTGGCTTCGAACCGCACGAGAGATGGCAAGGCGAAAAATCGCCGCGTGGAGTTCTGGATTTTACAGCCGAACAAATAAGCGGTGTCCCTTAATTGGAATATAATAATATTATACTACAATTGCGCTCGCCTCAGGCTGGGTTCGTCCTTCTAATTGTAATATAATATTACAATTGGCAGATGAGATTGAAACGTCGCAAAACTTCGGAGACGCCTTGATCGGCGTCTCTGTTTTTTGATAGAATTTGAGATTTGGAATTCAGGAAATACGATGATTGGAATTATAGATTATGGAATGGGTAATCTCGGGTCGGTCGTGAAGGGATTCGAGCGGGTCGGCGCCGAGGCACGGGTCCTGACGGATTATCGCGAGGTCAAGACTGTCGATCGGCTGGTGCTGCCGGGGGTCGGGGCGTTTGCCGATGCCGCCCGGACGCTTCGCGCGAAGAACTTTGTCGGGCCGATTCTGGATTTTGTGGCAGGGGGGAGACCTTTTCTGGGGATTTGTTTAGGTTTGCAGTTGCTTTTCGATGTCAGTTACGAGGACGGCGAGCATACCGGATTGGGGATTATAGCGGGGAAGGTCGTTCCATTCGATTTTTCGAAGATATCGACTCCGACGAAGCTCAAGATTCCGCACATGGGGTGGAACACGCTGAGTTGGAAGCGGCAAGTGCCGATGTTGGAAGGGCTTAAGCAAAATTGCAGCGTTTATTTCGTCCATTCGTATTATGTGGTTCCCGACGACGAGGCCGTTTGCGCGACCCTGACGAGTTATGGGGTTGATTTTACGTCGATGATCTGGAAAGATAATGTCTATGCGACGCAGTTTCATCCGGAAAAGTCGCAGACGGTGGGTTTGAAGATGCTTGAAAATTTTGCGAGGTTATAGGCTGATGCTGCAAATGGAAATTTTCCCTTCGATTGATTTGAAAGATGGAAAAGTAGTAAGATTGATACAGGGCGATTATAATCGGCAGATTGATTATTCGACCGAACCTGAGCAGGTGGCCCGGAGTTACGTTGACGCTGGGAGCCGGTGGATTCATATTGTCGATCTGGATGGGGCGAAGACGGGGTCGGTTTATAATTTTGGTGTACTGGAGCGGATTTTGAAGGTGGGGGACGTCAAGATTCAGGTGGGTGGCGGGATTCGTTCGCAGCGTGTGATCAAACAGTTTCTTGACGCGGGGGCGAGCAGGGTGATTATCGGGACTCGGAGCGTGGAAGACTGGGAATGGTTTCACGATATGGTTCACGACGCGGAATTTGCGGGGAAAATCGTTTTGGGGCTTGATGCCCGGGATGGGAAGCTTGCCAGCCATGGATGGACGAAGCAGACGAATATCCTGGCGACGGACTTGGCGAGGAAGGTTTCCCGGTGGCCTTTGGCGGCGATAGTATATACGGATATTGCGCGGGACGGGATGTTGACGGGGCCTAATTTTGATCAGCTTGAGCTGATGACCAAGGCCACGTCGGTTCCGGTGATTGCGTCGGGGGGCGTGGGGACGATTGAGGACGTTCGCAGATTGAAGGAATTTTCTATAGCGGGAATTATTATCGGACGTGCGCTTTTTGAGGGGAAAGTCGATTTGAAAGAGGCGATTTGTGAAGTTCGGGGTTAAAGAGACGGTTTATCAGGAGAGAAAATTTCCTGGCAGGTGGATTTATTTATTTTTTTGGGATTTTTGAGGGGACGTCGAGAGGGTTATCAGGGTTGAGAAGGGGGAATTTTGTAAAGGGGTCATTTGCCGGGGTGGTTTGGGGTGTGGTGGGGATTTGTTTGTTGATAAAAGATAACGGCTTATAAAAATGGGTGTGGGGATTGTCGGGGGCCGATTCTTTCTTCGGGTTAAAATAAATTCTTAACCAAATTCTCAAGAGGGTTCATGTTGTGTGCCGATAATTTTCTAGGCTTATCGGACGAAACTAAATTTAATGAGCTTGAATGAGGAACAGACATGCGACTTGAAGTAAGCACACATCTGAATCTGCGGAAGGCGATGGGTTTCGTTATATTATGTATGGTTGTGGTGTTGGCAGGATGCGATTGCGGTCAGAGATCGACGGGGATGGTGGTGAAGCCGTCGAGTGAGGTGGAGTCGGTTCAATCGGCGTATGATGCCCGGATTTCGAGTCAGGTGGGTCAGCCTGTTCGGTCGGTGAGCCAGGAGTATCGTCAGGTGTCGATGTTTGGGGATCTTCCGAAGACGTCGCGGGTTTCTGAGGTTCAGTCGTCTCAGAGTCTTCAGCAGCATACATTTGCGACGGAAGGTGCGTGTTTTGATCCGAAGATCAGTTCCGACGGGAAATGGTTGGCGTTTGCATCGACTCAGCATACGCTTAAGCCCGACATTTATATCAAGCAGGTCAATTCGGTGACGATGACGCAGTTGACGAATCATCCGGCGAGCGACGTTCAGCCGGTATTTAGCAGCGATTCACGGAAGATCGCGTTTTGTTCGGATCGGACGGGGAACTGGGACATTTTTATTGTCGACGGGAACGGCAGGAACTTGCAGCAGGTTACGGACGATCCGGCACCGGAGATGCATCCGAGTTTTTCGATTGACGGGAAGAAGCTGGTGTATTCGCGGTATAACGGTCAGTCTCGGCAGTGGGAGATTTGGCTGTTGGATTTGAGTAATCCCGGGCAGCGGAAGTATATTGCGGCGGGATTGTTTCCGAATTTTTCGCCTGTGGGCCATTCGATTGTTTATCAGCGGCCTGCGCAGCGGGGGTCAGAGTTATTTGGGATTTGGATGATTTCTTTGGGGAAGGACGATCAGCCTTCGATGCCGACGGAGGTGATTTCGGGATCGGATCGGGCGTTGATTGGTCCGGAGTGGTCGTCGGATGGCGAAAAGATTGTTTATTGTTCGGTGCATCCGAATGATAAAGGGGCCGCGGTGGATTCGCAGCTTTGGATTGTGGGAGTGAACGGGCGAGGCAGAATGCCGATTACGGATCAGGGGATCGGGTGCTTTAGTCCGGTTTGGGGGCCGGATTCGAAGGTTTATTTTTGTGCGAATCGCGGGGAATGCGAGAATATCTGGTCGGTTGTTCCGATGATCGCGGGCGAGGAGATTGCGACGGCGAAGGCGGGGGAATCGATTAAGCCTAATAGTCCGATTCAGTTGGATGCGCGTGCAACGGTGGAGGTTGGGGAGGAGTAATTGAAGAGGAAGAGGCGGAGAAGGTGGGAAAGTTAAAAATTAAGAGTTAAGTTAAAAAGTTAAAAAGTTAAAGAGTTAAAGAGTTAAGTTAAGAGTAAGAGTAAGAGTAAGAGTTGAAGAGTGTAGAGAGTTGGGTTTTTGGTTTTTTTGTGAGAGTTTTTTTGAGATGAGAGTGGCAGGGCGATGGCAATTTGGGGTGATTGTTTTGGCGGCGATGATGATGGAAGGATGCTGCCAGAAACAAGAGGTTGTTTTTTGTCCTCGACTTTGCAGTCCTTATGGACGAGCAGTGACGGTTGCGGTGGTTCCGATTTTGAATTATAGCGGAAATCTCGATATCGATACGCTTAAAGTGACCGATATTCTCTATAGCGAATTGCAGCAGGTGGAAGGGTTCGCGGTGATTCCGGTGAATCGATTGCTGGCCCAGATGGCCCAGGAGAATATGCGGTGTGTGGAGACGCCTGAGCAGGCGTTGGGGTTGGCGAGGAAGGTTGGCGCGGAGATCATTCTTGTATCGGCGATAACGGAATATAATCCGTATTATCCGCCTGTGGTGGGGATGGCGATGCAGGTGTTCAGTGAGCCTGAGCCGGCATCGACCCAGGCGAGCGGGGTGGATCCGGTGGTATTGAGGCGGATGTCAAGTCCGTTGAAACTGGATGTGGATATCGATCCGGAGTTTTGGCCCAGGAATCAGATTCAGCGGATTTATAACAGCAGAGACAAGATGGTTTTGGAACAGGTGAAGCATTTTGCGGACGATCGCGGAGTGGGCCATAGTCCCTATGGGTGGGATGTCTATCTGCGGTCCCAGGAATATTATTTGCGATTTGTGTGCTATAAGGCGATCGCAGAGTTGCTCGACAAGGAGGTTGAGCGGATTAATCGCGGAGCGAAAATACCCACGGTGGATAATGATGTAAAGGAGTACCATTAACCTATGGAGCTACGACAGATTTCACTAGTGAAAGGCGCTCAGCGATACGTGTTCCGTTATTCGCCCGGCAACGAGCCTGAGATTATCGAGACGTTTGTCGATCTGGCGGACGACATTGAGAGCGAATTCGACTGGTTTGACGCGGCGGTTTTGAGTTATCAGATGGGCAAGCAGATGACTCGACAGGTTGACCAGACGATCGAGCAGATTCAGTCGTGAGTGATCGTTTCCCGCAGCAGATGAAACAGACAACATACCATGCGTCCCCAAGCCAGGCAGAAGATGTGAAGTTGATCCGGGACGTTGAAATTTCGCCAAAGAGAGATGAAATGGGCTATGAACACAACACATGATCAGATTAACGAGTTTGTCGATTATTTGAAATTTGAGAAACATTTTTCCAGTTACACTTCCAAATGTTACGCTACGGATTTGCGGCAGTTTATTGAAGTGAGCTGGGGGCAGGAAGTCGCGGAGGATGCCGCGAACGGTTTGGAGGGAGAATTATCGTCGGAGGGGGGCGTGGCGACGTTGGCTCAGACGACGATTCGGGAGAAGTTGCTTTCGGTTTCGCCGGAGGATATTCGACGATTCATGGGATATTTGCATGATCAGAATTATTCGCGGTCGAGTTTGGCGAGGAAGCTTGCGACGCTTCGCTCGTTTTATAAATTTATGATTCGTCGGGGTTATGTGACGAGTAATCCGGTCTCGTCGATTCGGACGCCCAAGCAGGAGAAGCGGCTGCCGAAGTGTTTGACGAGCGAGCAGGTTCAGGCGTTGCTTGAGGCGCCGAACGGAGACGATATTCTTGGGGCGCGCGATCGGGCGATGCTCGAGACGATCTATTCGACGGGGGTTCGGGTGAGCGAATTGGTGGACCTGAACTTTGACGATGTGGATTTTCTTGGCGGGATGCTACATATTCGTGGGAAGGGGAATCGGGAACGACTTTCGCCCATCGGCCAGGCGGCGATGTTGGCGATTCGGAAATATTTGATGATGCGTCAGCAGGATGGTCAGTCGGGGACGGGTGACAGCAAGGCGATGTTTGTGAACAAGCACGGTCAGCGGCTTAGTACTCGAAGCGTTCGACGTAAGCTTGATAAGTATTTGATCGCGGTTGGGCTGGACCCGAGCATTTCGCCGCACACGCTGCGACATAGTTTTGCGACGCACATGCTGAATAATGGTGCGGATTTGCGGAGTGTTCAGGAGTTGTTGGGGCATCAGTCGATTTCGACGACGCAGATTTATACGCATTTGACGACGGGCAGGCTCAAGGAGAGTTATGAGAGCGCTCATCCACGAGCGAACGAGGATAGCTGGGTGACCCAGCAGGCGCAGGAGTCGGAGTTGAACTGGTCTGTGGTGGGCCATAACGGTACGTCGGACCATCCCGGCGGAGCGAAGCAGGGGGAGAATTAGGTCGAGGCAAGATTGATTTTGCGGTTGTGCGTTAGATGAGACGGTGAGATCGATTTTAGATTTTGAGGCAGATACGGTTGAGGAAACGATCGTATCAACGAAGGCTGGTATAACCGGCGAGCACCTTTGAGGCGGGCTGTTTGAGAATGAACAGTCCGCCTTGAGTTTTTACTCGCCACTTTCGGCGGCTTGTCGTAATGCAAGGAAGGCTTCTTTGAGCGTTTGGCTTACAGCCGAATCTGGTTCGTTGAGTACCAACTCTTGATAGGCATTTAGATATTCGCCACGTATACGATGAAACAAGTGAAGGAAATGCCTGAGAAATCCGAGGCAATCAAGGATTGCAACTTCAGTTCCGCCGGTTTCTTCGTAAAACGTTGCAGCATATTCAGCAACAATCGGATCAATAGTGTCTGTAGTAACAAAGAGATAATTGTCGATTCGTTTGGGTGCTCTCATGATTTTTGTCACCGCAGTGTTAATGTCATCGACAGTGACACGCTTCATTTTCATTTCATAAGCAGTGACGACAGTATCGTCATTAATAATGCAGATTTCAATATCTGCGAGTGAACCGGTTTGAAAATCAGCCGCATTATGAGAATTTAAGGGTAAAACTCTTTCGGCGAGCATGATTCCTGCTGTCTTATAGGCTGCTGCGACAATCAACACGGGTAACCGGCTTGCATTTTTGCAGGCTAAATGCTGACTAATAAGTGTAAGAATGGATTCAGATGAAAGAGGAAGAGAACCTTCCGTCCTTTTCAATGCATTTATGAGAGATGTCATTCGAGCAAGTTTTTCTTCACGCAGGAGTAACAAGATACGTACTGTTTCGATAAAAACCAGTTCAGCAGAAATTTTATTTTTAGCCACATACTCTAATAGTTCAAGGGTTTTTATATATAATTCACGAGGTCTACCTATAAGCTCTTTATCGGTTGTTAGAGGTTGATTGATATTACGCAGGGTGGGTGTAAGAAACGCTGTTGTAGAATTTACCGGCAGACGGTATTCATTGATGAACCTTGTAAGATATCGTTCATCATAAGTTCGACCGGAAAAACAATCCTGACTACCGATTTCCGTGTAAGGCTTTCGCGGGTCTATTTTTGGATTGTGCAATTTTCCTAAAAGACATGACATCAGCAGGCGTACACCCGCACGGTTACTGATGCAACGACAAATATAATCGATACGTTCTCGAATTGCCGGATTGGAAATTACTGTTTGAGTGAGATTAGCAGTGGCTTTTTTAACGATATCCTGTAATATTTGGTCAGGTTCTTGTTTTTGGATGTTCTCATTCAAACAGTCCCTTTTCTTCATAGGGGTTATAATTTGTCCAAAGCATTTCCTGACGAGTCCCTTTTGTTGAGTGAATTGTTTTATTCACACCCGATATTTTAAACCACTTATTTGATTTAAAAAGATCATCCATGATTGGATGATCATAGCCCGACACAGCAACCTTGCCTTGACATTCATTGACGACTTTCGCAAATTCTCGATGCTGATTTTCATTCATTTCAAAGCCATAGGCTTTGGTATCACCACGTGTTGCATGAAGATAGGGAGGATCACAATAAAATAAGGTATCTGGGCTATCATAAAGACGGATCACGTCAATTGCGGGACGATTTTCAATTTGAACACGAATTAATCGCCTTGCTATTTCTTCAAGTGCATCAATTCCCCCGAGCCAGCGAGAAACGACTCCCGACATTCCAGCCCGACTTGTGTCTTTACAATTTGCCCATCGTCCAAGTGATGCTGTTTGTGCAAGGCCTGTACGTGTTTGACGAGCTTTTATATAAAATCGTCTTGCACGTTCTACAGGGTTATCATCC
>JAAZAW010000385.1 GCA_012514125.1 Phycisphaerae bacterium
AAACCCTCATCGACACCGCAAAAAATATCGAAGCCATGGGTATCGACGTCATCGTCATCCGACATTCCGCACCCGGCGCCCCCCACTACCTCGCACAATGCATCGATACCCCCATCGTCAACGCCGGCGACGGCAGCCATGAACACCCCACCCAGGCCCTGCTGGATATGTTCACCATTCGAGAAATCAAAGGAAAAATCGATGGACTCAAAGTAGCCATCGTCGGAGACATCGCCCATAGTCGGGTCGCACGAAGCAATATCTGGGGACTCACCAAACTCGGCGCCAAAGTCGTCCTCGTCGGACCCACCACCCTCCTGCCCAAAGGCATGCGAGACTTGGGCGTCGAAATCAGCCACAACCTCGATGACGTCCTCCCCCACGTCGATGTCGTCAACATGCTCCGGGTCCAGCGGGAAAGAATCACCTCCAACGTCTTCCCCTCCGTCGAAGAATATACCCGACTGTTCGGACTCAATAGCCAGCGAATCGCCCGTTCCAAAAAAAATGTCCTCGTCATGCACCCGGGTCCGATCAACCGCGGCATCGAAATCACCAGCGACGTCGCCGACGGAAAACACTCCGCCATCCTCAAACAAGTCACCAACGGACTGACGGTCCGAATGGCGGTCCTCTTCCTCGTCAACCAAGCCTACCGAGGCGAATCCACCTCATAACCCCCAAAAATTACCCATCTTACACAACTGTATGGTGCGTCGCGACGCACCTTATAAGATTAATGATCCATCCACGAGAGGTTTTTCCCAATAACCAACTCTTCCATCGTCGTATGGTGTGTATTTTTCATGAGAATAAGACGTATTTCAAAGCCGTGCCTTTTAGCCATAGATTTTACTTCATCTGCATTATCATAAGTCATTAAAAAATCACCCTCTATTGATTCGCAGAGCGTAAACAAGCGATCGTGATCAAGCTCAAAATGACGATAAAGTCTTTTGCCTGCTTTTTTTCCTCCCGCCGTATAAGGTGGGTCGATAAAAAAAACTACATCTTTCTTTTGTGAATATTCACGAATGACTTTTAAGCCATCTTCCTTGAAGAATTTCATTCTATCAGCAATCAATGTTAGGTCTTTAAATCGTTTGGCTAAAGTGTTGGGATACCATCGCGACTTAATACCTTTTCCACTCTCTCCTCGCTTCAAGAAACCAGCCCCATCTGCTAAAATACCTCCATGAAAAGTTCGATTTTTCAAAATCGTTTGAAAGGCTCTCTCACGTTCATCCACATTTTTTTTAGTAATTTCAGCCATCACGGATTCTTTTGTCAGATCAAAAGAAAGAATACGTTCTGCAATCCACTCTGCATGCCCATCAACTACAGATTGCCATACTGCCGCAATATCGGCATCGATTTCAACCATAACGACATTCGAAACAAGTTCATCAAACAAAGCTGTAAGACTAATAATTCCTCCACCGGCAAAAGGTTCCACCAACAAACTTGGTTTAGTAAAACGATTTACGAACCAATTTCGGAATGTGGGAACAAACCATGTTTTTCCACCCGGATAACGAAAAGGACTTCGTTGTGGAACAGAAGCAACATTAACCGGTTTAGGTAATGCCAATTCTTCGTTTAGCTCTGGAAACAGCGATTGTTGTTGTAATACATTCATCTTAAAATGGCTTTTCAATTATCTTGTTATTAGGTGGCGTCTCAAGCTGTTCATCAAGTTTCTCTTGAAGCAGCTTGACAAAATCATCTACTTTTCCCGGCACAGGAGTTGTAATTGATAAAAGCGCAGGCTCGAATTCGGTAAACACTTCATCAATCTTTTTGAGCTTATATCGATTTATGCCACACTCGTTCGTTATCTCCAAATCGTAAATTAACCATGCGATGTCTGCTTTTGATTTATGTACCGTGGTTAATCGTGGAAGTGTGTCAAAAAAAACTTTATTCAATGCAACGGCTATTTTCTTCTGCCACGAATGAAGAATTCCGCCTTTGAATAATAATTGTGGTGCTAGCCGCTTGCGAGAAGATGAAAGATAATCCGGGCGTGGGTAATTTGGCTGAGCGGTCCAATCCATTTGTCCACGAGTCTTCGGATCTTTCATGTAATACTCAAAGGGGTCACGGATGTTTCCAGAGATGTACACAGCTTGTATTTCAAGAGCACCGAAATCGAAGACCTTTCCATTGTCATCATAAGCGGCAAGGACAATATCAATATTTCCTGCCGACTTTCCTTGGGCATCATTTAGACGAACCTCAGTAAGCGAACTCCATGTCGTACTATCACCAAAGAAAAAAGACGCTGCATCATCCGTGATAATCCAATCTTCTCTAAATCGAATCGGACAAGTGATTGCAGGAGTACTATTGTGAAATACGCTGCACACCCCAAGGGGATTCTTTGCTTTATCTTTGGTGCAATTTGGAATCTTATTACCAAATGGACAAAGACGGTGTGCCCTATGCCTGACAGCTTGCGGAGATTGGTCGTCAGCCAAATACCCAAAAACTTCGGCAAGTG
>JAAZAW010000046.1 GCA_012514125.1 Phycisphaerae bacterium
ATAAACCTTGATCTGGTGAATCAGACAACTATCCTCATTCCAGGGATTCGGATTCGTATATCCATCAACATAAGGTCCTGTATAGAAAAATGTAGATACCGCTGGAAATTTTGGAACATAGGGCTGCTGAAATTCTGTTTGCAACACTCCATCCAGAAAGAGCTTCACCGTCAAACCATCCCAGGTACAAACCGCCTGATACCATCGGCCAAATTCGATCGGCGTAGTCGTTTCAAAAGTCTTGGGGTCGGTAAATTTCCTGAATGTAAATTGCAGCGATTTACTTACACCTCCCGGCAGACCAAAAGTAACTCGTTCGCGACCGTCACCACGCAACACCAGAATACTACGATTAAGCAAAGAATTTTCCGGCTTGACCGGCTGACTCATAAATGTCAGCATAATCGTCCCGGTTTCACCCACAAATTCCGCTGCGGGAATTCTCGGCAGGTCCTGTGTGCTGCCAACGGCCAATCCGCTCTTGCCGTCAGGGGCCTTTACAATTGGCCCGGCAATCTTGACTTCTCCCCCCCCCGCTTTGATCGTCATCGGCCCTTCAAACTTTAAATCCAATGACGGGCCATCCTTTTCTGTTTCCGCAAAAGCCAGAGAAACTACCGCCAAGCTAAATAAAACCATCAAATTCTTCAGCATAATTTTCCTCATTTAAATAGAGTCTTAACTATTCCGCACTGATTTTCACGATCGCTACAGAATGATGTTTAAGTGTAAGTTTAATCTGGTTGTTTTCCAACCCCTTGAACTCAACACCAAAATCACCAAGCTCCACCGGATTTCGCCATCGGCTGCCGTAACCGGTTCCTTTCGTATCAGGTACAAGCGTATACAACTTTTCATATTCCGGATCAGGTCCCGTAAGAAGTTCGTTTGCCGAAATTAACTTGGTCAACCCAAGCTTGACCGGATCGAACTCAACCACAACATCCTGATCGAGATGCTCCTTGCTCACGTGCGAAATCACCGCCAGAATTTCCTTTTGACCGGGGTGACGATAGAAACTCACATAAACATCTTTACCCTGAACCACCTTTACATATTCACTATTTCGCCAGTATGGCACAAACTCGGCTTCGTTGACCTTGAAGTCCGCATAGAACCGAAGCACCTTGTCGTACCAGCCATAATGATTACGTGACTGGCTCGGAACGGTATTGTGAATCAGAGCACCGGCCATCGCCGCCTTGGTCATTCGGAATCGATACAACTCCTGCGGACCGCCATCTTCTTTATCGCCACCATATTGCGGAAGCAGCGGATCGGTTGGAATGTAAATACTTGAAGTTATTCCCCATGGCAACGACGAATGTTCCGAAGCAAAATCTGCAAGGGTATAGAAATCAAGGATGTCCTTCCCATCATGGAACACACTCGAACTTAACTGTCGAAGACCTTCGCCATTGAGGAAATGTGTCGTAAAAGTGAACACGGGAATCTGCACCGATTCGGAGTTATGCACCACGACGGTATATTGACCATCGTTGGCATCGGCCAAAATGCCGGCAACCCGTTTATAAAATTCGCGTTTGGCCAGCAGGGTATATCCACCATTACAGCCGTGATACCGATTAGAACACGTCATCGCAACACCAAAATCAAAATAGATACCTTTGAGTTTGAGGTCCTTGAGCAGATTCTTTAAACGATACAGATAATAGTTCGCCGCTTTGGAGGCAGGGCAAAGATTATAATGTAAATACGGTTTACCGTAATCTTGAGTCCCTACATGATTTTCAGGTGCAACCTGCCATTCCAGAAGATTATCTTTAACAACCCGATATTCTTCAGGAAGATACAATGCGATCTGATAGGGCGTGAAAACCACATTGTTGTCATCACACAACTTCAGATCTTCCCGCGCCTTTTTCAGATGATCTTTATTCGTCTCACCATTAAATGTCAGATCGAAGAAACCTTCACCCGCATAATGGTTCTGAATAATGGCTGCTGCGGTAATTGGAGGATGGGGCGCTTTCGGATTCAATTCTACCGTGAAATGATCGCCGAACATCGTGAAAGGATACTCTTTCGGCAATGGTTTGACCGGTGTGGCCACCAGACCGAACTCGATCTTAATATCCTGCCCTTTGTCCAGCTTGTCGGCAAACTTCACTTCCATCGAAGTCTGTCCCTTGCCTTTGATAATACGAATCGGCAACGCGTCCGTGGTCTTCCAGCCATCCTTGGATTCGGCAAACCAGCAAAGACCTTGCTCTTGCCCGCCGATCCAGATCACCGGCCAGAATGACAATGCAACATCCTTGTCAATCGCTTCGGTTCGTCGCCCCCCGCCACCAAAGCCTCCCGTGGTTGCATGATAAAACTTCGCCATCGATTCCGGAATATCCATCTTCAATGTAATACCGGTAAGATTTTCTTTGGCTTTGACATTAATGCTGTTCCACAAAACACCGTCATATTCGATCCAGGAATTTTGCTCCAGATCATAACCCTTTGACTTGATTTTACCCACCAGTTCAACACGGTAAGGCGCCGATTTGGTGATTTTGAGCGAATTGCTCACTTCCTTACCGTCGATGGTAAGTGAAGAGACGCTCAATACAGACTCTTTCAATGCGGTAATCGTCGTCGGCAACAGCGAGTTCTTGTACTGATACACCCTCCCCCACATGCCGATATCAAAATTCCCTCCATCGCCTTTGACAGTCAAAGGCTCGAATGGCGGCAAGACCCGTTCTTCTGGAATTGTCTTTTCCCACTCGCCAATACCATGATAATTGAATGTCTTGGAGGTGAAAACTTTCTTTTTCCCATCCACCATCGAATAGATAACGGCATGATACGCCCCTGGTTTGTTCTCACGGGCAAATGACGATACAATTTCATCGTTCGATGAAATCTTTGTCGTAAAAATAATTTCGTTCTCAGGAGAAACCACTTCCACCTGAATTGGATTTCCATCAGCCTTGCCCTGGACCAGCGTATAACGAGGCTTCAAATATACCTTCGCTGATGAAAACGCCGGTATCACATCCAGATAATTTTCCACTACCTTGAACGGAACGACCTGCTGCATCAATATTTCCGATTTCGCTGTATCTTTCACCTGGAAAAGCAGCCGATCATAACTGGTGCTTTCGATAGTAGCATTTGCACTTGCTTGTTCGACCGAGCCACCCTTGACATTAATTGCTTTCGTCACTAAAACACGTTCTGGAACAAAGCCACCCGACGAGAGCAGTTTAATCGAATATTCCAGATTGGCATCTTTGCTTGAAAACGCCCGCACCTTTTGTTCCAGCGTTCCAAAATTCGGGTTGCTCACAGACACTTCCTGAAAAGCCATATCGCTGCCGCTGATGTTCAGTGTCGAGAACAGTTCCTTTTTGTCGTACTGTTCTACCCCGGCAAACGCAGTAATTCCTAAACGATCCAAACCTCGCCACGTCCGCCCGAAATTGATTTTAATCTCACTGCCGATCGGCTTGGCAAGACCCAATGTCTCAAAAGGAATCGCAATCTCACCTTGCCAAAGGGTCGTATTATCGATTTGCGTGCTAACGGTAGTCTTATATTGCCATTGCCCGTCATACGCCGGATTTGTATTCAAACTTTCGCAATAGCCCCCTGCCGGATTACCACCGAAGCGGAAAAAATTGCCGTCAACATCCAGATAAAATTCAAACGATTCATCCGTCCACACCTCAGGCTCTTTGTCTCTGCGCTCTTCCCCTGCGACCAATTTATACGTCGCGGGAAATTGACTTAAAAATCCCACATACAAAGTCTTTCCATCATGACAGAATTTCGGATTGTTATCCTTGTAAGAAAAAGATTCTTCCGGCTTTTGTCCATCGATCAAGGTAATCA
>JAAZAW010000386.1 GCA_012514125.1 Phycisphaerae bacterium
ATCTGCGGGAACCAAAGCTCACGTCGGAAGTATTCCACCGTATGCTCGTGATCGATGAATGTTTCGCCGGGGCCAACTTCATCAATCACATCCAAGCCAACCGCTTCATCGGAAAAATCCATTTCCTTCATCATCTGTTCAACAAAACGAATCGCCTCATGTTGCAGAACCAGAATATCCAGCGACGTTGCCTGATCGACGCCGCAGATGCCCATATGACCGAAGATATCCGCACCAGCCGCAGCGCCCATCGCCAGAGTGATACCGGATTCGAGGCCAGCCTGACCATCGGGACGTTTGGAATCCGTGAGACCCACGTTGATATAAACCGGCAGACCGTAAAATTTACCCATCTGCGTCATCGCGACCCCAAAAATGGCCTGCTCCGGGCCGCCGAAGATCATCTGCGTGGTTCGTAAATCAAAAGCGTGACAGATGCCGCCATAGCAGACAGGCATTCCAGGACGAATCATCTGTGTGATGCACACTCCTGCAAGAATCTCTGCGTTTTCCACCGCCAACGTTCCCGCCAATGAACATGGAGCGCTGAGTCCCATCTGTGCCATCGGTCCTATCGGCACGGGCAGATTCAGTCTCGCTGTTTCATAAAGCAGATCGATCCCATTCATCGGAAACCGTAATGGACTGATCGGCTCAAGAAATGGATAGCATAGCGGATAGGTCATCGCCTGTTGCTCGTCTCCCCGTAGAGCAATAAGCATCTCGACAATATATTTCGCTGAAGCCCGATCATGAAACCAGAATGTAGCGGGTTTGGTGGTGTTTCGAATCTGCTCCGCAAGCACCTGAACGCAGCGGGCCTCGACGGGCAATTCATGCGGATCGGACATTGCCCCAACAATTGTGATTTCCTCCAGGGCATCAACAAAACGAGCAGCAGTGGCGACATCTTCGAGTGTGGCAAATCGTCGATCCTCGCCAATTCGGTCCACCCAATACGCCTCACCGGCAATCGTATTATAGTTTCGAGTCCCTTGCCCAAATCGAGCAACTTTGTTCAAGTCCCTGCCATAGAGCGTAAACTGTTTTTCCGCTTTGTCCAAACAATCCATCACCAGCGATTCCGGAATATGAACTTTTTCATTTGCATGATCGACTTTCGCGCCCGCAGCTTCAAGTCGTCTTCGCATATCCTTATGCGGAATCACAACACCCGTTCGTTCCAGAATCGCAATCGAAGAACGATGAATTTTTTTAATCTGATCATCCGATAATTTTCGACAAAACATAAGATACCTTTTATTTTAAAGAAGAATGTTAACTCTGTTCTTTTTTCGAAAACTGCGGCAGATACGCTGATTGAACTTCAAGCAACTCATCAGCCAACTTTTCCGCCATCTCAAATGAAGTCACGGCTCCATCGAGCAGTAATGCCTGAACAAATTTATCTCGGCTGCCTTCCAAGGCTGCTTCTACAACCGTCTCCACCCACATCAAACGTGTTGCCAAAACACCCGCCGCCGCGACAGGCAATGGCTTTTGCATAATCGCGTGCAACCCCGAACTGTTTACCACAACCGGGCATTCAACAATTGAGTCAATCGGAAGATTAGGAATTTGACCATGATTAGGTAAGTTGGCCGAAAAAATTCTATTTTTATCCTGCCGTATGGATTCGATGATTTCCATAACCTGCTCATGTTCACCCCCGACCGCCTTGAAATATTCATCCTCCAAAGGTTTCTCGGACAAAGCGTCTTGTCGCATCTGATCAAAGATTTGATCTCCACGAGCGATCGTATTTTCGAAACTATAAGCCTCGACACCCAAAGTCACTCCATAATAACTCTTTAACCTTGAAAACAGGTGTGGGAAAAA
>JAAZAW010000387.1 GCA_012514125.1 Phycisphaerae bacterium
ATACTAATTCCATTTACTTCGTGCGCGGGGGCTAATGTCACGATATCCCGATTTCGAAGCTCATACTGCCTGAAATAGTTTATTGACATTAAAGTACCGCGCATTCAATAAGTCAATTCCGTATTATTCGTAATCTTTGAGCAACATTCTTGGTGCAAATAATTCCATATTCAGTGGGATTCCGTAAGCTTTGAAACGGTCGAGAAACGAGGGGCGGATTCCAGTTGCATGAAACGAGCCGTAGGCTTTGCCGTCGGGACTGATCCCTTCCTGTTTATAGATGAAGATGTCCTGCAAGGTGATGGTTTCGCCTTCCATTCCGGTGATTTCGCTGACTTGCAGGATTTTTCGCGGTCCGCCGGTCAGTCGTGCTCCCTGGACGATGACGTTGACGGCGGAGGCGAACTGTTGTCGGATGGCTTTCATGGGGAGATCGAATCCCGCCATGGAGACCATCGTTTCGACACGGGAGATGGCATCTCGGGGACTGTTGGCGTGGACGGTGGTCATCGAGCCGTCGTGTCCGGTGTTCATGGCCTGGAGCATGTCGAGAGTTTCTGCGCCACGACACTCCCCGACGATGATTCGGTCGGGCCTCATACGCAGGGCGTTGATCAGCAGGTCTCGAATCGCCACCTGTCCTTTTCCTTCGATGTTCGGAGGGCGCGATTCGAGTCGGACGATATGAGGTTGTTGCAAGATCAATTCCGCGGCGTCTTCGATGGTGACGATGCGTTCGGTGTCGGGGATGAAGCTGGAAAGGTTGTTCAGTAGTGTTGTTTTACCGGAGCCTGTTCCACCGACGATCAGGACGTTGAGACGGGCTTTGACGCAGGCGTCGAGGAATTCGACCATATCGGGAGCGATGGATTTGTATCGGATCAGGTCGTCGATACGGACGGGGTCTGCGCCGAAGCGTCGAATGGACATTGAAGGTCCGTCGATGGCGAGCGGGGGGATGACGGCGTTGACTCGTGAGCCGTCGGGCAGACGCGCATCGACCATGGGTGAAACTTCGTCACATCGTCTTCCGACGGCGGAAACGATGCGGTCGATGATGTGGAGGAGATGGGCGTTGTCTTTGAAACGGACCTCCGTCAATTCCAGCCGTCCGCGTTTTTCGACGTAGATTTGTTTTGGACCGTTGATGAGGATATCGGTGACGGAGGGGTCTTTCAAAATGACTTCCAGCGGACCTAAACCGAAGACTTCGTCGATGACTTCATTGATGAGTCTCTGGCGGTCTGTGAGATTGAGGATTGCCTGTTCTTCATCGGCCAGATCGCCGACGAGATTTCGGACCTGTTCGCGGACGACGTCTTTGTCTTCCGTTTCCATACGGTTGAAATCGAGTCGATCGACGAGTTTTCGGTGGATTCGTCCTTTGAGTTCCTGGAATTGCGACGCTCGTTCGCTGAGCACTTTATTTTTTGAATTGTCCGATTGATTTGCGGGTTTTGCCCCGCTGGGCGTGGCGGAAGGGAGTTTGGGCTCGGGTTGTTTTGTTTGGGGCGCGAAGGCTCCGGCACCGGGCCTGACTTCTTCGGGGCTGTTTTGTTTTATACGATTAAAAAGCATGGCAATGTTCTCCTGTGCTTTTACCGGCCAAGCATTTTGGCGAAAATGCCGCCGGAACCTTTGGTCGATTCAATTTCATGGTTCGGATCGTGGAGCTTGAGCGCGATGTTTCTGATGGCTTCGCGGGTTTTTGATTTTGGCGCGCATTCAAGCAGCGGTTGACCTGTATTGACGGCGGCGCTGACGACTTTGGGTTCTTCGGGTATGGTAAAAGCAATTTTGCGATTCAAACTTTGTTCGACGTCCTCGATGGACAAGCTGTTGTTATCGTTGGAATATCGCGAGAGAACGAGTTGATTTCGATCGAGGTTGTATCCTTCTCGGATCATTTCCTGAAAGACGCGGTCGATGTTGCGGATGGCGGGGACGGTCAGGTTCGTGGTGATGAGCGTGGTGTCGGCGAGGTCCAGGACGCTGGGTTTGACGGCATCGTTACGTGTGGGTCCGTCGCAGATTACATAGCTGAACATGCTGCACAAGGCGTTGATCACGGTTGCGAGATTGGCGGCGGAAATTTGATGGGCCTGGGCGAAGTGGTTTGGGCGAGATAAAACGCTGACGCCGCACTCATGTTTTAAAAGAGCTTTTTCAATCATGGTCGGATCGATCGAGTCGAGGGTGAGACACAAGTCGGCGAGGTTGAACTGTGGTGAGAGGTCCAGGAAAGTCGCGACGTGTCCGAAACAGATATCGAGATCGACGACGACGGCGGATTTTTCGCCCAAGTTTGCGAGTTCGCAACCGAGGTTTGTCGCGAGGGTTGTTGTTCCGATTCCACCGACAGCACCGACGACGCAGATGAGTTTTCCGGTGGGGGACTGACCGGCGGTATTTTTGCTGATTCGACTGACGGCTTGGACGAGTTGATCCTGGTCGAACGGTCGGAGGAGAAATTCTCGAAAACCGCTTCGCATGGCCTGGAGGATCAGTTGCGGATTGTCCGATTCGCTGATGGCAAAGAGCGTGAGGTCCGGATAATGTTCGATGATCTGCGAGGCAGTCTGGATGGACGATTCCGGGTCGGGATCGAGATTGACGACCACCAGTTCCGCTGAAAATTGTTTGATTGCAGCGTCGAATAGAACGGGTTCGTCGATTTCGGCGACGATTTTCATTCCTTCGATGGTCAATAGTTTAGATCGAAGCTCCACCGCGTAATCTTCGTCGGTGTTCAAGATTATTGCTCTGATACCGCGAGCCATTATTACTCCACCATTTCTGTTCAATTCCATAGCCGTCGCATGGGCAACTTTACCTTAGTATCGGACAGATCATGGGGTTGGATAAGTTCTGATAAGAGGTCAAGGCGATATTTTCGGACTTTAGCGTGAAAATGTTTTGAGCACGAACTTCCGATAATTTGTCAATGCTAAACAAAGTAGCTTACGATGCGTCGGGCATTTTCGCCGGATTGAAGAATCCGACGAAAATCGCCCTGTTAATATCTCATTAACATCTCATGAGTAAAAAACTTTGAAAATTTTTGTTTTTTATTCTACTAGCCGAACCGGTCGTTTGCCGCCGAGGGTTCTGAACACCTTTTTCAGGTCTTCGGAATACTGGCTGATGTCCAGCGTCGGCACATAATAGTGAATGCCTTTTCCGATACCGGCAATTTGTGCCATCAATGCTTGATCTGCGTCGCTACCGAGGGAAATGGTGTATATTTGAATATTATTGTTAATGGCTTTGGTGGCCGAATTGATCGCGTACTGTCGGCCGTAAGATTCATTCGACGGACGGTTTGCCTGTCCGTCAGTCAGAACGAAAATGACTTTTTTGGCATTTTTGCGGGCACGCGATGAGAGCAGTTCCGAAATGCCCTGTTCGATACCGGCGGAAATGTTGGTGTTGGAACCGTATCCGCCTGCCTGCTGCTGATAGACGGTTTGTGAAATAAGCGTATAGTCGCCGGTCAGTGTTTTTAAACTTTTACCTGAATCCGAATAGGCCAGAAGACTCAATTGATCGCCCGAATCCATCAGCGTTAAATAGCCGCAAAGTTCATCCACGGCCTGTTTCAACGCATGGATCGGTTGAGTCCGAGTATTAGCAAGTTGCGGCGTTTCCGATGTCAACGTTCTGGTGGCGAGCAAATAATTGACGAATGTTCGCAGACCATAATAGTTTCTGTATTCGGCGGGGATGGCGGGCCCATTATTAACAGACATTCCTTTTACATAGTTGACATATTCCGTCCAGCTTCCCGCTGAATAAGGATAGGGGACGTAGGTCAAACCTAATTTCTGAATAATTTTGCTAGAGGTATCGGTGTAATAATACATTCCGGATTTACTGTCGGTAAAGACCTTCATGTTGCCGAATTGAGGCGAGCCGAGGTCTTCCCACACTTCCTTGATGTTGATGCTGGTTGTATCTTCATGTCGCAATTGGCTGTCATAGTTCATCGAACGCGACAGATCGATCACAATCGCAATATCTCTCGGCACCAGTGTCGCCACAGCCGAAGCCGACATTTCAACTTCCTCGACACCAAGAATTCGCCCGAAAAACAACTTAGTCGCTCCATTAGGAGAGTCCTTTGTCAGACGTACTGTGACCTTTACCGAATCCACAGGGAGCTGATTCGGTTCGAACGTGTGTTTCCCATCGCTACCCTGAATTGTTTTGCCTAAAACGACATCGTTTGGCGTCAGGGTTGGTGATAGATCGCCGATCATGTTTTTTTGTGCGAATTTTAATGCTTCTTCATAAATGTGGCTTTCTTCAGATGTCCCGATTTTGGCCAATTGACTTGCCGCCGCCATTGCTGCGGCATCGGCCGTCCGCTGGAGCTGCGCACGAGATGAGTATATATATCCCATGTCAATCGCAAACGCAGCGAACCCTGCCGTTAGCGTCATTGTGACCGCAGTCCAGACCATAGCCATAGACCGACGTGTGTTTATTAAATTTTTCGATACTGGTTTCTCTTGTTTCTTATTCAGAATCATCTTTTTCCTCCTATAAAAAACGAATATCCCTTTTAAAGGCACTTTCAATAAAAGTGTCCTTAGCATTCAAATATGAAACTTGTTTACAAAGGGACAGCCACGTCCGTGAAAACGTGGCTGCCTGTGTCGTGGCTCTATTGGAATTTCAAAAACATTATTTTCTATTTCGTCTCGGCGGAGGATTGAACTCCCCAGGGTCCGCAAAGAGGGGCAGGGGGCGAAAAGTTCGGTTGTTCCGGCTCATCCTCGCACACCATCGCCGGGTCTTTGGGCTTTTCAATCGCACCGAGTCCATACAGTTCCCAGTCGTTCACCTGGTCGACGTCCTGACCGGGCACATAGGTCACTTCATTCGGGTTCAACGGTGAAGCCAGATCGGGCGTGATCAACACCATCAATTCCGTCTCCGATCGTTCATAATTTACCGATCGCATCAAAGCGCCGAGGATCGGAATGTCGCCGATACCGGGAACTTTGTTGTTAATGCCGCGGACGCTTTCGCTCAGAAGACCGGCGATTGCGAACGTCTGGCCCGAGCCCACTTCAACGATCGTCGTCACCTGGCGTTTGTTCAATCCCGGAACCGTAAATCCCGAAATCTGAACCGCGTTGGTGAAGTCCGGTTCGGAAACTTCGCTCGTCACGCTCAGGCGAATCATCTGGCCCGACTGAACGATCGGCAGAAATTTCAATCGCACACCGAATTCACGGAATGTAATCGCGATACCGTTTTCGTTCGGTGTCGGGATCGGCAATTCACCACCTGCCAGAAATTCCGCTTCCTGCCCGGAGATCGCGACAAGATTTGGTTCCGCCAGAACCTTCACCAGAGAATTTTCCTGCATCGCCTGCAGAAATAATTCCATCTGCGCTCGGGGCAGACC
>JAAZAW010000388.1 GCA_012514125.1 Phycisphaerae bacterium
AAGTTTGCCTCGATCACCAGGGTCTTAGCCCCCATCGTCGATGCCAACTCCAAACCCAGCGCCAGCGCCAGCGAGCTTCGCCCCTCACCCCGGTCGGCACTTGTAATCGCCAGGACGCCCGGAGCGGCGTTTTGCCCCAGATATAAATTCGCGCACAACTGCGCTACCGGCTCGCGAACTCGTTCGTTAATTACCACTGAATGATCTACATTTCCCGATTTCATTCTATTTTTCCTGTGTATAAGATTGCCTGTTCAATATCGGGCCGCCGATAACTAGCGACGAACAATTCCACCGGAAACATCCGGTACGGTGACCAGCACCGGTTTGCCGAAATACCGTTCCGCCTGGTCGATACTGTCTACCGCATGATCATAACTGTCTGCCAGGAACGCATAAGCGACACCCACCAGCAAACCCGCCATCAAAGCGATAACGGTATAAAGCCAGAGGATCGGTCGAACCGGACGATCCACATCCGGCAGCGTGGCTTTGTCCACCTGGGTCACCAGAACTTCCCTCTGAGACATCTGTCGAGCGGTTTCCGTCTCGAGCAAATCTTTGCGTTTCTGATCGTAGAGCGTCCGGGCAAGTTCCACTTCCTGCTGGAGCGATTCATATTTCACATACATCGAACTAAGATCGTCGATGATTTTGTCCCTGTTGCTTATTTGGGTTTGAATCTCGGCTTGGCGGGCTTTGAGCGTGCTCACGTGCTGATCGATCGCCTTGAGTTCACCCTGAACCTCCCGAACGATATCCCGCGTCGTGCTCAGAATTTCGCCGGTCTTTTGTCGCACCGGAGCGTAATCCTTGCTGAAACGCTCTTGCAGGGAATTTCGTTCGATAATCAGATCGGCTAATTTGCCCTTGAGTTTGGCGATGATCGTATTATTCGACAGGACTTTTTCAGGAATCACCATATTGCACGAGGCGATATCTTCCGAGGTCAGGACCTCGACTCCTTCGTTGACGGCTTTTTCCGGAATCTGCGCCAGTACTTCGTTCTTGAGCGCCGTATACTCGCTGATTTCCATGTCGATTTTGATCAATTCTTCCTGAAACACCGTTCGGAGACGTTGATGGTTCACCTCGCCGTTGGCCCGTTGAAGCTGAGCCAGGTCCAGCAGATTACCTTTGACATTTTGTTCGATAAACTCGTTGAGTTTAGTTTCCGCACTTCCCAGAATATTCGTTCGCAAATCATCCAGTTGTTTTTCCAGCAATTGCTTCGACGAAACGTCGAACTGCGTCTGGAGCAATCGGCGATGGGTCAAATATTCCTGGGTAAGCAGTTCCGCCGCCAACTGTGCCTGTTCGGGCGGAGCGACCTGTTCCACGCTGATCGTAAAAACCTCCGATTTGGCGATATCTTCACCGCCCGGCGTGGTCACCTTGACCTTTCGTCGAAATTCCGTCACTTCCTTGCCCGGAATTTTCGCAGCTTCGGCGCTGACTTTGTCGTACCATTGCTGCCAGACCGGGGTTCCGCCGTTGAGCGAATCGACCGAACTGCCCACCGGTTCTTTCACCAGTGAACTATCGTTGAGACGAACCATCGTCCGCCGAATCACGCTCTCCGACATGATAATTTTTTGTTGTGTTTTCAAAAACACCTCAAGTCGGCTCATCGGATCGGGGGCGTCCTCGATCACATTCATCGACTTCGCCTGCCGTGCCCATAACGTTACATCCGAACGATAGACTTTCTTTGAATAAAGACAAGCCAGTACCGTCGAACCCGTAATGATCGCGGTGATTGCAAGAATCGCAAACCAACGCGAGAAAATTACCACCGCCAATTCTCGTAACGTTTTCTTTGAATATCCTGTCGTCATTTCTTTTAACCTTGTAAATCGATATTTTTAAAAATTTCACCCAACAGGCTTAAAAAACTCGCTCATTTTCCAGAAACGTCAAACCGAACTCTCGACGCCTTTTTCACTGATTAACAATCGAATTCACCACTCGGTCCCAGCGGCTCGAAGAATCTTTTACGCTCGTCGGGGCATTATATATCTGATACCCGAATCCCACGGAAGTCGAAAACGGCAGCACCCCGTAAATGCCTTTTGTGAAAACCTGTTCAATCCAGTCGTTGCACTGAGTCAGCTTGCTCGGCGGAACATAAACGACATCGTAATCGTCAAGCCAAAAATCGCGAGTCCAGGCCTTGTTGTCCGGTTTCGGGTCCTTACAACAACCCACCTGCGACTGGAGCATGTGTTCCACATCCACCACCACGCCTTCGGGCACGGGCATATTCTTTCGGCGAACCACAAGCACCTTGCTCGAATCCGCTCGCCGGTTGGCTCCGCCTGCCATGGCCAGAGCCTGCGACAATGTAATCATATTGCCCACTTCCATAACGCCCGGACGATACACTTCACCCATCACATAAATCTTGCGAGGCGCCACCGACAAAATCTGAACCGTCACTTCCAGTTCAGGAATACCGATCTCTTCATAAGAAAGGTTCAAATCCTGCCGAAGCTCTTCGATCGTCTTGCCGAACGCGCGAATATCGCCCACAAAAGGCAAGGTAATGTTTCCGTCGGGTTTGACCGGCATCAATCGGCTCTGACCGCGAGGAGCCGTCGTGATCGCCTTTTTCAATTCTTCAATCTTGATATTAGCCGCCTGGAACGTCACAGTCAGGTCCGCATCCTTAAAATATTGCTCGTATCGCTTCTTGAGTTCACGTTCAAGCTCCCCGACCGTCTTGCCTCGCTTTTCTATCGTCCCCTTTCCAGTCCTGACTTCTTCATACGTTTCGACCTCGCCGATCAACAGCAGCCTGATCTTACCGTCGGGATTGATCGTCACCGTCTGATCATAATCGGTATGATAGGGAAATTTAATATTCAGAATATCTTCGGTGTGAAGGCGATATTCCTCGGTCGTC
>JAAZAW010000389.1 GCA_012514125.1 Phycisphaerae bacterium
CATCGTCGCGTCGCGCACACCCCAAACCTGATTTGAATTGATCAAGATCCACGCCATTGTAAACCGTTGAACATCGATCCGCACAGTCCGGATACTTTTGTCGAATCCTATCGGTCACATAATTGCTACAACCGATGATCATATCTGTCTGCCGGAGTCGAGGCTCGATCAGTTTCCGCGGCAACTGTGTAAGCCAATCGCAATGCATGTTCAACACGATTTTCGTCTGCGGATTGAACTTCCGGATAATCGGCACAAACTGCGAAAAGTTCATCACATGAACAATATCGATATTTTGTCGACGAAGGTCTCTCGCCACTTTCAGAATATAGGGCAAATGGTACAAAACGCTTGAAAAAAATGGCTTGCCTTCGTTTACCGTACTTGGAATTCTCCGGATGATCTTGTTCATCCACAAGTCCAGCCCGACAGGAACGCGGCAACAAAACATCCCCTCTGAAATCTCTCGCCGGGGCAGTTTGTTTTTCTTTTTACTATAGATCGTAAACTCTCCAAATTTTTTCATGCGTTGAATCACCTGATAAATCCAAATGGCAAGCGATCCTGATTCAACCGGCGGCACAAAACTGTCCCAAGGCTGACAGACAACGCAATTTTTAACTTTTGATCAGGTCCATCCATAGCTCTGACTCTATTCTGAAATAACGGGTTGCACCGGAACCCGCTCTTGAGACAAAATCGGTGAAGCTTCGTGCCCCATTCCCGAAATCTTCCAATGACAGGGAAATAAAAATAGTCCGAATTTGCGTTCCATTCCCCGACCGCTTCCATAAAAATCCGAAGGCTCGACTTCCAGAACCGCACAATAATCGAGCTGATCATATTTCGTAGGGCCGACACTCGACGTCCACAATGACAAATGATATTGGGACGTCATCAGATTCAATGCCTCGATATTCAAATCGATATAACCTTTCCCTGGATTTAAATAAGGAATCTCGACCCCCGAACTCCACGTATTAAGAGAAGCCACCAGCGTTCCCATATCCGTAAATATCTCCACACCGAAATGTGGGTTGGAAACTTTTTTTTCGACCCGATAATGCAGCCGAATCGTTAACCTCTCACCGCTGCAAACAATATTTTTGGACTGATGGTTTTCATCCAGAAATTCAATTCCCGAAAAACGAATTTCACCTGTTCCCCGTCGATGCGTTATAGTCTCAAAATCCATTCCTGCTCCCCTTGTGGCCTTAAACGTGGAAAGATACTCTTCTATCACTTTCTTGGCCGGGCCATCCCGAACGATCTGCCCGCTATCGATCCAAATCGCCCGCCGGCACAAATTTTCCACCGCTGCCATATTGTGCGAAACAAATAAAACCGTTCGTCCGCCGCCCCGCATATCTCCCATCGCATTGAGACACTTTTTTTGGAATTCCGTATCTCCCACCGCCAGCACTTCGTCCACAAATAAAACATCTGCATCCAGATGCGCCGCCACCGCAAACCCAAGTCGCAATTCCATCCCCGACGAATATCGCTTGATCGGCATATCGATAAATTTCTCTACCCCTGCAAACGCGATGATCTTGTCAATCTTCGCGTCAATCTCTCGTTTTTTCATCCCAAGAATCGAGCCGTTAAGATAAATATTTTCCCGACCGCTTAGCTCGGAATGAAAACCCGTTCCCACCTCCAGCATCGATGCAGCCCTGCCTGCAACTTTGACCGCACCATAAGTCGGAAAGGTGATTTTCGAGAGCAACTTGAGCAGTGTACTCTTACCCGCCCCGTTTCGCCCGATCACACCAATCACTTCACCCGGTTCAACATTGAACGATACGTCCTTAATCGCCCAAATATGATTTTTCTTCTCACAAAACCGTCGCAATGGATGCCGAATCAGACTCGTCAAGGCCTCACGAATCGTAGTTTCCATCTGCGAAGACCCAATGCAATACTGCTTGGATAAATTTTGAACCTGAATTGAATACGCCATGCCTCATCCCCACATGAACAACATTTTGCAGATACTACACAGCCAGGCTTCGCCAACCCTCTTCCCTTGGTGTTCTTAACGTCGTGGCGCAATGCTCTTCTCTTCCAACTTCCAACTTTCAACTTTTATCTTTATACCCCATCAAATAATATCCGCAAATGTCCGTTCCGTTTTACGAAAATACATCGTCCCCGCGACAAAAATAATTATCGTAACTATAGCCGACATCCCCACCGCAGACCAATCCACCCCCTGCCCAGGAAGCAGCGACGCGCGAAATCCTTCAATCAATCCCGTAAGCGGATTAAGCGACAACAAAGGCCGATATACCTCAGGAATAATACTGCTCGGATAAATCACCGGTGTTACAAACAACCAAAGCTGTGTCACAAACGGCAGCGCATGCCGAACATCACGATATCGAACATTTAATGAAGCGAATATCATTCCCACCCCCAACGAGAGCATGATCAGTAAAATCAACAGCACAGGCCAAAGCAAAATCTCCCAGCTCAGCCCAACGCGATAATACACCATCATCGCCAACAAAACGACCGAAGCGATGCCAAAATCCACAAGCCCGCACAACGTCGCCGACGTTGGAATCACGATCCTGGGAAAATACACCTTCGTCAAAAGCGGGCGATTCATCACCAGACTCATCCCTGCCGTGTTAATCGCCATCGAAAAATAAATCCACGGCAATAGCGCGCTATAAGAAAATATCGGATACGGAATCCCGTCGCTGGGCATGTTCGCCAAATTTCGAAAAAAAAGCGTAAACACCACCATCGTCACAAAAGGTTGAATAATCGCCCAAGCCACACCGAAAATGGTCTGTTTATACCGAACCTTCACATCCCGCCACACCAGAAAATAAAAAAGTTCGCGGTAATGCCAGAATTCTCTGAACCATTCGCCCGATACACTCAATCCCGATTGTTTCACCATCACCTGGACCATCCGATCTATTCCCTTCCCTGATCCCATGTCGTTCCCGTGCGAACGCATTGAGCGTCAAATTCAAGATGAGGTTTCAGACGCTTTTCTTTCCTCAACGCCCTCCCTTCCAACACCGACCTCCTTCCGAACACCCCCCTGAAAAATTGAATTACCGCATACCTGAAATTTTTTCCAAGTTTATGTCGATACCATCCCATCCAGCGGACCATCAACCAATAACACCCCCACCGCTGACGCACCGGCATAGGTGTTTTATGAATCGCCTTCACATAAGCAAAAAACATCCGCCAGTAAGGCAATACAATTCGCCCCTTCATCTTCGGATCGAACCACTCTGTCCACATATAACGATCCGCCAGCCGACTCCCCGCCTGCAACGCATGCCTCCGAGAAAAAAACAGATAGTCCGGGACTTCATGAAATCGCCCAAGCAATCCAAGCCATGCCAGCAAAACTCCATCCCCATGAGCGTAATTCCCCATCAAATCCGTCCTCTGCAACGCCGACCTACGGATCAACCCGAAAATCTCATAACACATATGGGCGTGAAGAATATCGTAAAATCGATCTTTGGGCTCAAACGCCGTCGCCCGCAATGGAACTTCTTCATTGGGCAACGGTTCACCGTTACGATCGATCGTCCCCACCCGCGTATAGCACAACACCACCGTCGGATCGTTATCCAGAACCTCTACACAACGGGCTAAAAATTCCGGCGAACAAAGATCGTCATGAGCTGACCATTTGAAATATTCCCCTCTTGCCAAAGAAAACACCCGATTGAAATTTTTCGCCGCCCCCAGGTTGATTTCGTTACGATAATATCGAATCCGACGATCCCGCTTTGCAAAACTCCTGCAAATTTCCGCCGTTCGATCTGTGGACGCATTATCACAGATAATCAATTCAAAATCGTTAAATGTCTGATTCAAAATGGAATGTAACGTCTCTTCCAAAAATTCCTGACCATTATAAACAGGCAAACCAATACTCACTCGTGGTTTCATATCCCGTCTCCCCACCCTGGGTTCGAGCCTGAAATATTTTAAATTCTTTCCTTATCGACCCAAGCCACTCTTTGATCGCTGCGCAGATTCCATCCCCGTCGGATTCACCACGCCCCCGAAAATAACATAAACCGGCTTTAAAACTCCCGAAATTCCCCCACAATCTTCTGAATTCAATTCTCACCAAATCCATACTAAAATATAAGCATATTTTTACTTGCAAGCTCATCGCGATTAAATTCAGAATTTGCCTCGGCTTTAATTTCTATCCCCGTATGTTTCTTACTGTAATCTTCAAAAAAAGAAACCGCAAGAATTTTTTAAAACAGCCTTTTTAGCGATAGTTCATCAAAATACAAGCCGCTGCTCCCCAAAAAGGTTGTAATACAAAAACTTTTATTTCCACCCCTCTATTTTATTTTTTCGAACCCTTATATTTGATTTTCACATCCTTATACAAAGGAAAATGCGTTAATATTTTAATTTTATACTTGATTTTACACTCCAATCAGATACCTTACACTCTTGTTAGAGTGCTACAAAAATTCACTGGAGGCTAAAAAATGAAAATTCAAAGCATCAGCATTCTCGGCGGCGTCGGTAAGGACCAAACCCCGGACTTTGTCGGTACGGTCCAATTTCAAATGGGACAAATCGTCAGTATTGTCGGACCGACCGGTTCCGGCAAAACAACCCTGATCAACGATCTCGAACTTTTCGCAGATCGGAATACCCCCTCACAAAGAAAAATTCTTATTAACGACCTGGCTGCACCCGAAATCTTCTCGAACGGACCCGCCCGCCATCCCATCGCCTTAATTACCCAGCATACCAATTTTCTTTCAGATATGGCTGTCGGCAAATTCCTGACTACTCACGCCTCAGTCCGTCGGCGAAGCGAATGTGAAACTGTAGTGGACGAAACACTCAACTTTGCCAATCAACTCACAGGCGAAGCCATCAATCCCGACAGCGCGATGACCGAACTTTCCGGCGGGCAAACCAGAGCGCTTCTGATCGCCGACGCGGTAGTAATCGGAAATTCACCCATCATCCTGCTCGATGAAATTGAAAACGCGGGCATCCATCGCACCAAGGCGCTCGAACTTCTGAAAGACTATGAAAAAATATTCATTTTCGTCACCCATGATCCTCGAATCGCTCTCCTTTCGGATTTTCGCATCGTCATGAAAAACGGAGCAATGCAAAAGATCATTCACACCGGTGAGGAAGAAAAACGGGTCGTCGAAGAAATCAAAAAAATGGACGACCTTTTGCTGGAGTTTCGAACGCACATCCGAAATGGCTTGGAACTGACCGAATCGCTTTTGGAAGATCGACTTCGTGCAATGGGATACCTTGAATAACCTCAAAAAAATTTATTCACAAAATTTATTTAATACTAATTCCATTTACTTCGTGCGCGGGGGCTAATGTCACGATATCCCGATTTCGAAGCTCATACTGCCTGAAATAGTTTATTGACATTAAAG
>JAAZAW010000390.1 GCA_012514125.1 Phycisphaerae bacterium
ATAATCCCATAAACTCTCAGGCTTGCTGGACTTATCGTCTTCCTTCAGTAATTCAAACAATAACCTTTGTTGTTTAGCCATCACTCATTTTCCTGTTTTCCACCCTTAACTGTATTTACCTTATAACTTTATGTATGCAAACACATTTGTCAAGCCCCGTTACTTTTCCCGGCGAACCGTCCATCTCTCACTGCGATATTTATCCACCAGCTTCTCCGCCTCTTCCATTTCATCAGCCATAAATTCCCGGCGTTCAAATTTCATCCCTAACAAAACCTCCAGTTCTTTAACGATAAGTATCTCTAATTCTTGTTGAGATGGGATATTTTTTGTCAACTCCGAGAGCGCCGCCATAGGCTGGTCGGGGAAGCGATTCGCCAGCATGATCGATCCGTGCTGCAAAAAAGCGCCGGGCAATCGCCGTTGCGCGCTGCCGACCATCTTGCCGACGGGACAGATCAGATCGGTGGGGCAGGGGCGAGCGAAGCAAAATTCGGGTTCCGATTTTATCCTCATATAATCCAACGACTTAGGGCGAAGGTCCAGATGGACGCCTAATTGTTCCATCACACGGGCTATTGCTGTATGTGCTAAAATATAAGCACTCATCGCTCCCTGGCGATACAATTCCGACTCCGCCGGCATGATCAGCGCATAAGTGATTTCCTTATCATGGATTATGGCGCCGCCGCCAGTTTGTCTTCTTACGATGGCCAAGTTACACAAATGTGTAAATTTGGAGGTAAAAGTTACATAATTCTGAAAGTATCCTAAAGAAATCGTCGGCTCGCTCCAATTGTAGAATCTGAATATAGCTGAAGATTCTTTGTTGATTTTGTTGAGGAGGGCTTCGTCGCATGCCATTTGTTCTGCGCCGTAGCGTGTAATTGTTGGTAACCAGGAAATTTTATTCATATCGTGCCTTTGTGTAGATTAACATTTTATTGTTAAAATGGAAACTTTTTAAATCCTACTGCGTTTTTGCTGTAGTCGGTTTCTTTTTTGGTCGATTATAGCAAAGCATTGATTATCTTAAAAAATAGGTTAATAATCAACTACTGGGTGGAAGTCCAGTAAGAGGTAGACTCACTTGAAAAACATAAGGAAGAGGATTTAAGTATGCGTATGTTAAAAACGTTTTCGGTTTCTCCTTTGCTTCCGGAGCGGCTCAAGGATCTTCACGAGTTGGCCCATAATATCTGGTGGGCGTGGCATCCGAATGCGATCGATTTGTTTCGGCGGCTTGACAATGAGCTTTGGGAGCAGTTGAACCATAATCCCGTGGCATTGCTTGGATCGATCGATCAGGAGAAACTCAAGGCTTTGAGCGACGACGAGGGTTTTATTGCCCATCTTCGCCGGGTACGTGATGAATATGAAACGTATATGCGTGATCCTCGATGGTATCAGAAGACCTATCCGACGGGGACGAAAGGGGTCGACGGCAAGCCGATGACGATCGCGTATTTTTCGGCGGAATTCGGATTGACAGATTGTCTTCCGATTTACAGCGGTGGTCTTGGGGTTCTGGCGGGTGATCATCTTAAATCGGCGAGCGATTTGGGATTGCCGCTGGTGGGGGTGGGATTGCTTTACAGTCAGGGATACTTCCGTCAATATTTGAATGCGGACGGCTGGCAGCAGGAAGCGTATCCTTATTATGATTTTGCGAATACGCCGGCTGAGATCGTTTATAAAGAGGACGGTGTTCCTCTGACGCTTCAGTTGGATTATCCGGACCACAAGGTTGAGGTCCAGGTTTGGCAGGTTCATGTCGGGCGTATCAAGCTTTTTTTACTGGATACGAATTTGCCGGGGAATTCACCGGCGGACCGGGAAATTACGGCGCGTCTTTATGGGGGCGATCTTGAGATGCGGATTCGGCAGGAGATTCTGCTGGGTATCGGCGGCTATAAGGCGCTTTTGGAGATGGGGATCGATCCCTCGGTTTGTCACATGAACGAAGGTCATTCGGCATTTTTGTCGCTGGAGCGGATTCGTCATATAATGGAGAGCAGGGGATTGTCGTTCGACGAGGCGAAGGAAGCGACGAGTATGGGGAATATCTTTACGACTCATACACCGGTTCCGGCGGGCAACGACGTTTTTCCGGCGGCGATGATGGACAAGTATTTTTC
>JAAZAW010000396.1 GCA_012514125.1 Phycisphaerae bacterium
CAGAAATGTGATCATCAGGGGTTAAGTATTCATTAAAATACTTTTTGGCAGTTAAAGTCAGACATTCACCTGAGACTGCATAGTTAACATCGTAAGAATAATCAATTGGAGTGTTATCAACTTTCAACTCTATCCTGGTTACAGTGACCGGATTAGGAAAACTGAAAACTTTTGAATTAAAAAGCCAGAAAACCACTATCGCCTTAGCCTCCAACTGCATCTCAACCATATCTTCAGTATTATCACTATTTCTATAATGAATTCTGAGATGACCTGATGTTACACCATAGGGACAATCTGCCATCATTATCTCTGCTTTTATCCTGGCACCACTCTGCCTGTTGGAAAAGATCATTCCACGATCCAAATATGCAGTTGCTGATACATTCTTTCGCATTAATACCAATGCAGAAAAGTTTTCAACATCTACATAAATCTTATACGGTTCTTCCTCTGTTTCTTCACCTAATTCATTTTTGATTATTACTGGATCATGATAACTCCAATTGCCATTCTGATCCGCTACAGCAATGATAAAGTTATTTTTTGACATAATTTCATCTTTAGTAATCAAAAATCCAACTCTCGCTGTACCGGTTGAGCACATTGTACTTTCCGGCATCACCAGATATCTTCCTGTTATGTCATAGCCAGACAAATTGGGAATATGGACAGATGATGAACTATCCTGAGGTATAGCAGGTGTATTAGTTATATACAGGACAGGAGAGATATCGGGATTAACAAGGGAGCTATCGTTATATGTAACAGTGATTTTACCATGTTTATAATCCGAGTAGAATTTGGTATCATAACAAACCGTTACTGTATCCTTACTGGTAATTTTAGACGGAAAAGGTATCAGTATTTTTTTATAACTATTGGAATCAAGAGGATCTGTTTTTGTGACAAAAATTTCAGTGTAATTACTTATTCCATCCCCATCGTCATCTCCATCAGGATTAACCAGACTACTGGACACACCGACATCGGGTTCAATAATAATCTCCTTTGAATATATTGCACCGTCACATTGTGCTCTGGAGAAAATATTTACCACTGCGTTTGGGGCACTCAAAATTCCTGAAATAACTGCATCGCAACCAATACGAAGTGTGTCTGGGTCATTTGTGTACATTCTGACCGCAGGTGAATATGAAAAACCGGAAAATCTTAATTTCGCACGATCAGAGATATCCATGTTTCTCTGAATATCAATCTCAATAAATTCGACTGGAGTGACATTGAAAATAACTTCCACATCTGTCTGCAATAAAAAATCACTAAAAACGTAGTTTCCTGGACTCAACTGAAGCGTACCGCCTGTCATTACCAACAGATCCTTGTAGATGCCTGGAGCAAGGGAAAGAGTTTGTCCCTGATATACTGTGATATCGCTGTCGCCAGGAGTAATGTCCTTTTGAGGTATCTGAAGTATGGCAACCGAAGTCTTTTCTTCAATTTTCCCATTTACAACAGCTTGAGGATGAATATCAACTGTATCTGCAACAATTACATCCCCATAAATATGTGCTCCAGCTTTTAACTG
>JAAZAW010000391.1 GCA_012514125.1 Phycisphaerae bacterium
ACTTTGGCCGATGCCCAGTTGATTCCATACGGTGTTCCGCTGACCGGCGGCGCGTTAATCGTGATGGCACTTAAAGTGCTGGCGATATGGTAGGAGATGACAGAATGACAGTTTTCAGTATTGGAAATCGCGGAATTCTCAAAAATAAACGTCGGGCGGCGGCTGTTGTGGAAATGGCCGTCGTTCTGCCGGTTTTACTGACGATTCTTTTCGGAATTATCGAATTCGGCTGGATGTTCATGGTGTATCAGAACATCACGAACGCCGCGAGAGAAGGTTGTCGCACCGCCGTTCTGGAAGGCTCGACGGACGCGGACATCCAAAATCGCATCAATAAATATATGGACCTTGTGGGATTGTCGGACTACCAGGTGACGCTTCAACACACGACCCCCACCGATCCGACGGAAACCGTGATCATTCAAGTTCCTTATGGATCGGTTTCGTTGCTGGGTGGTTATTTTGGTTCGATGGTGGATCGTACCTTGAGCAGTAAAGCCTGTATGCGAAAAGAAGGAGCTGAATAGGTACCCTTTTTTTTCCGATACAGACGCTAAGGATTATTTGTTGGTAATCCTACCGAAGAAGACAAATGATCGAATCATTTTGATGGAAGGATAGATGATGAATAAACATGCTGTTATTCCTTTGGCGATTGGATTGCTGGTCGGAATTTTCGCTTTAAAGCTAGGCTACGATTATCTAAGCAAGATGAAGAGTCAGGCGGGACCGAATCTTGGTCCGATGATCCAGGTGGTGGTGGCAGGTAAAAATATTCCCCTGGGCACGAAACTGACGGATAAGGATGTGGTGCTGATGACGATACCGAAGAAAATGGCACCGGAAGGCACCTATACGGACTTGAACGATGTGGTGGGACAGTCGATCCGGGTTTCGCTTTCGGCGAAGCTTCCGATTTTGAAAGATATGATCGGTCCGGGCGAAGGTCTGGAAGGGATTATTCCCGCGGGCTATCGCGCGGTGTCGGTGAAAGTGGATGAATTTACCAGTGTGGCGGGGTTGCTGCGTCCGGGCGTGAAGGTGGATGTATTGGGAACGTTTAATTTCCGCGGAGCAAACGGCGGAACGGAAACGATTTCGAAGGTGGTTCTCCAGAACGTCGAAGTTCGAGCGGTGGGACAGGAATTTCGGTCGGAGAATATGGAAAACGTTTCCGCCAAGGTCACGCCCTCCCGGTCGGTGACGCTGCTGGTGAAATCGGAAGACGCCGAGTCGTTGCAGTTGGCGGCTTCGTCGGGCACGATTCGTCTGGCGTTGCGGTCGGCGACGGAAAATGAAATAGCGGCGGACACCAAAGGGATTACCTTGTCGCAGTTGCTCCGAGTTGACGGTGTGGATGAAACGCTGAGTTCAAAATCAAACAGTTCCTTCAAAGACCTTTTGTCTCTGATGTCCGGGGGCAAGTCCCCTGCCGCGGATGAGGCTGTGAAGAAATCGGTTCAGAAGGATAAACCTTTTGCGGTCGAAATCATCAAGGGCAGTACGACCGAGTGCATTTATTTCGCGTCGGCGAATTCGGATTTACGAGTGAATCCGCACGCCAAGAGTGAAGAAACGCTCAAAGCGGATAAAAGCGCACAGGCGGCCCCGATGGATTTGGTAACAGTTTCTGAATAATCCCATGTTAAAAGCAGGGAACTTGAAATTAACAAAGGCCGGGTGGCCGGTGCTTCTTGAAACGGCATCTCTGAAAATTAAAGAGTGTTGGCTGTATGTCAGGAGATTTATGATGAGAAGTGGAAGTCGGTACAGGTTTGGTTTTAATCGGATGTCATTTGGATTGGTGTTGATGGTGGTTTTGACCGGTGGTACGGTCGGACTGGCCCAGAACAAAAATCAGGTCAGGAAAGTTCATACCCAGGCAGAGCCTTTAACCGTCAGCGTCAATCAGACCGTCGCGCTGGATTTCAGTATCCCGATTAAACGCGCTGCGATTGCGAACGAACAGGTGGCGAGTGTAACGGTCCTGTCACCGAAATCCGTTATGATCATCGGAAAAACTTTCGGATTTACGCAGTTGATTCTCTGGGACGAACAAGGCGGACAGTTGCTCTACGATGTCCGTGTCGATGTGGACATGGAACGATTGACGACGACCATCCGCGCTTCGGCCCCCAGAGCGAACGTAACGGTATCGACGTTGCTCGATACGGTGGTGTTATCGGGAACCGTGCCCGATGCTCCGACGGCGGAACGGATTATCGAACTGGCGAAAGTTTTCTCAGCCAAGGTCCAAAACCAACTCTCCATTGCAGGCAGCCAGCAGGTTCTTCTACGGGCGACCATTGCGGAAATGTCCCGATCGGCGGTTAAGGCGCTGGGGCTCAACGGAACATTTTTCGGTTCCAAAGCCTTTGGCGGCAGCAATCTGAATATGATCAATCCGACGAGTATCGGCTTGCAGGATAAGACCCTGATTCCCATCGGCCGTCCCAACCAGTTCCAGGTGATCGGCGGGGATTTAGCAGTGAATCCAAGCACGACATTGTACTTCGGTCTGCCCCGAGCGCAG
>JAAZAW010000392.1 GCA_012514125.1 Phycisphaerae bacterium
CCTCGCACACGCCAACTCCGACATCTACTATCAAAACTGCGGTGAATGCGTCACAGGTCAGGTCGCCGCCTGGTGCAAACTGCATGACCGAAAATTTGTCTACAGCATCGCCAATGACAGTGATGTCGATCCCGAACTTCCTCAGATGAAAACATTACGCGAAAGAATACTCTATCGTTACGGCTTACAACACGCAGACTGCGTCATCGCGCAAACTCGTCATCAACAACGATCGCTCTGGACCGGCTGGGGAATCGAGTCCACACTCATCCCCATGACCTGTTCTCCCTGGCGTGACAACGGTTATTTATGCGTCGAACCCCCAAAACCCGGAAACGCCAACGTCTTGTGGATCGGCCGGTTTGCACATCAAAAAAGAGTCGAATGGCTCGACGAAATCGCACGAGTACGACCCGATATCCACTTTGATGTCGTCGGACATGCCAACAATTCCGTCCCTGAATTACAGAAATTGGAAGAACAGATTCGACGCCTGCCCAATGTGACCTTGCATGGTTTCGTCCCTCATGAAAATTTGTGCCATTTTTATCAGCAAGCTTCATTGATGTTGTGCACTTCCCGGTTTGAAGGGTTCCCGAATACCTTCCTCGAAGCCTGGAGTACGGGCTTACCGATTGTCTCAACCTTCGATCCGGATTGCCTGATTCAAAACCATCATCTTGGCCGAGTCGCAGACGATATTCCAGGCCTGATTCGTGGAATGAACGAACTTATAAATTCCCCTGATCAATGGCAAACAGCCTCGAAAAATGCGTTAAACTACTATCGCGACAACCACAATCCGGAGACGGTTCTTTCACAATATCAATATCTTTTTGATGGGCTTGCGGGGAGGTCACATGATCCGAAATCTCATTGAAAAACAATCGGTAGACTTGAACCCTGATGACAATGTCAGAAATGAAGTGGTGGCCGTTTCCAGCGATTTCCCGCTCAAACTCGCCATGGTAACCAGTTTTCCCGCCGATCCTGCAAAACCCGGCGGCGGGGTTGAAGCGGTAAGCGTCAATCTGGTCCGGTCCCTCGCAAAATTTCCAGAGTTAAAGGTTCATGTCGTCACCACGGATCACGCCTGTCAAACGCTGGAGTTATCCACCTGGGAAAATGCCACAATCCATCGCTTGCCCTGGACCGCAACACGTGTCCTCTCGCACACCCTCGGAAGTGATCGATTACACCTGCGGCGATATCTGGACTGGCTCTCACCCGATCTCATTCACTCGCATGATTTTTACGGAATCATGGTCCGCCGGATACCACAACCGAGAATATTCACTATTCATGGATTCATCGCCGATGATACCCGCCTGGCTGGTCGACCCTGGTGCTTCTTGCGATCGAAACTCTGGGCAATCCTCGAACATCACAACTGGGCGGATCAACCGCATATCATCGCCATAAGTCCCTATGTTCGAGAACACCTCAAAGGAATCTCAAAGGGAACCATCTACGATGTCGATAACCCGATTTCGGAACATTTCTTCAATCTTAAAAGAAATGCCGGACACAATATTATCTTCAGTGCTGCCACGATCTGCCCACGGAAAAATACACTCGGACTCGTCGAAGCCTTTCGGCTCTTGATAAAAAAAGGCGTCCACGCTCAACTTCGTCTCGCCGGAAAATCAACCGACATCGACTATGAACAATCCGTACGTCAGGCAATCCAGCACGCCCAGCTCGATCGCTATGTAACCCTCCTCGGCA
>JAAZAW010000393.1 GCA_012514125.1 Phycisphaerae bacterium
GAGACGCCGACACGCAGCCGCATCGGCGTCTCGTTGATCTTCGATTTTTTTATTTTGTGTAACCGAGTTCTTTTTCCACTTCGCCGATGGCTTCGTCGATGATGTTCATCGCCTTGGCCGCGACGTCGTTGGGCATGATGATCGGGGGCGACATCCGGAGGATGTGACCGGCGGGTACCCATGCCAGGCCCTTGCTAAAGGCCCGCTGATAGACGCGCTTGCCTGCTTCGTCGAAAGGTTCTTTGGTGTTGCGGTCTTTGACGAGTTCGATACCCATCAGGCAGCCCATGCAGCGGACATCGCCGACGATGGGGTGATTGGCTTTGATCTTTTCCAGCATCGGCAGAAAGACGTTCTGTTCAAGGTCTTTTGCATGTTCGAGCAGGTTTTCTTCCTGGATTACTTCGATACACGCCAGGGCCGCGGCGCAGGCCATCGGGTTTCCACCGTAACTGGTCGAAGCCGAGATTTTATCGACGGCGTCGGCGTATTCTTTCTTCACGACCATTGCTGTGACGGGGAAACCGTTGCCGAAACCCTTGCCCAGGGTGACGATGTCCGGAGTGACGTTCCAGTGGCTTGCCGTGATCCAGTAACCTGTTCGTCCCATCGAGCAGAGGACTTCGTCGTCGATGTAGAGAATGCCTTTTGCATCGCACCAGGCCCGGAGTTTCGGGAAGAAATCGTCCGGCGGGAAGATGCTGCCGGCCCAGCCTTGAATCGGTTCGAGCACGATCGCGGCGACATTTCCGCAAGTGCCTTCCTTGATGAAGGTGTCATAAAATTTGAGATATTTTTCGGTGTCGAGCGAACCGTCCGCACGAGTCCACCATGGCCGGTAAACGTCGGGTCGCGGAAGCATGTAGAAGCCTGGAAGTCTTGTGGCGCCGTAAATTTTGTTCATGCGGGCCAGTGAGGCGGAACATCCCGTTTTGCCATGGAAATCCTGGAAGCAGGACAGAAATTCGTGTTTGCCGGTTGCTGCTCGGGCGGTACGAATGGCGGCTTCGACCGCGGTCGTTCCGGAATCGTATAATTGAACGCCGCCGTATTCGCCCGGCAGAACGCTCATCAATTTTTCGAGGAGGGCGTGTTTCACGGGGGTGACAAAGTCGTGGGCGTTCATCAGTTTTTTTGCCCAGTGCGCCACCGCTTCGGAGACTTTCGGGTGGCAATGGCCCAGGGTGGTGACGTAAATTCCGCTGGAAAAATCGATGTACTTGTTGCCGTCGATGTCCGTCATCGTGCAGCCTTTGCCTTCATCGAAGACGACGGGAAACAGTTTGACCTGGCCCGAGAGACCTTTCATGGTCTTTGCGGATTCTTCGTGCATTTTTTTGCTTTTGGGTCCCGGCGGGGTCGTTATGATTTTGGGCCATTCGTTCAGGTTCAGTTCGTAAGGTTTGGGATCGTATTTTCCTGTATTCTTTGAACCGCAGCAGCAACATGATTTTCCGGTCGATCCGACATTTGTCATAATCTTTAGAACCTCCAAAAAATATGGGTTATTTTCTTTCGTATTGAGTCACCAAACTTGTTCGGCAACTTCCAACTTTTAACTTTTAACTTTTAACTTCATTCCTCACACCAACTCCACCGTAACGCCCTTGTTTTGAATCGTTGTCAGGTTTTCCGTCTCCACGCCCGAATCGGTGATCCAGTGGTTTACATTATCCCAGCCAAGGACGCTGAAGGTGGCTCGTCGGTGCAGTTTGGAACTATCGGCCAGCAAAATCTTTCGGGCGGTGCACTTAGCCATTATCTGGCTGAGTCGGGCCGATTCCGGATCGACCGCTGAAACGCCCGTTTCGACGTCCAATCCGTCGGCTCCGAAGAAGAATTGGTCGGCGTACAGTTTTGAGGTAAATTCTTCCGCCAGCGGACCGACCATATCGGATCGTGAAGGTCGAAGCTGACCGCCAACAAGGATGACTCGCCAGTCCGGCCGTGCCGACAACTTGTTGACGAGGGGCAAGAAAGACGTAATGATCGTCAAATTGCGTTTTTCGCCTAAAAAGTCCGCCATCAGATAGACGCTCGAGCCGTTATCGAGGAAAATTACCGCATCGTTCTTCACCAGATCGGCGGCGGCCCGTGCAATGCGTTCTTTTTCGGGGGCATTGATCGTCAGTCGTTCGGGAAAGGCTACTTCGACGCCCACATGATCTACGGTAATCGCCCCGCCCGGCGTCCGAACCACCAGCCCCTTTTCCTGGAGGTCCTGCAAGGCTCGGCGAATGGTTACCGCCGAACAATCGCACCGCTGAGCCAGCTCTTCGACAGAAAGCCGGCCATTGGATCGTAATTCTTTCAATATCAGTTGATCTCGCTCGGACATTGACATAATTCCTGAATGATCGAAATGGTCATTATTTTGATCATTATAATCACATCACAAAAGAATGTCAAGAGGTGAAAATCTTGATAACCTGAACTATGGATAAAAGAACAAAAAAAACGGCCTGATTGCCGGCGGGAATAACATTATTGAACAGGATGTTAAACCCCAACAGGCAAGGAGGCCGTTATGTTGATGGATTTTACCGAACTTTTCGTGGAAATCGATGATTTTGGGAA